>JAQGHT010000888.1 GCA_028291565.1 Planctomycetaceae bacterium
TGCAAGTCGTAAGTGAAAGCGATCAGGGTTTCGCCCACCGTGATGATGGACCCGGTTTCGAGACCCAGATCACCAACGGCCGTCTTACCGTCCACCAGGGTTCCGTTGCGGCTGCCAAGATCACGCAAAGTCCACACCAGGCCGCTTTGAAAGATTTCGACGTGATGTCGGCTGGCCATTTCATCATGCACGACGATGCGATTGCCTGCCGCACGCCCAATTGTTATCACTTGACCCGACGTCAATCTGTGGACGTCGCGCCATTTGGTGCCTTCACGCACAACCAAGTAGGCAATCATCGTCATCCGATTCACTGAATTTGCCGTTTCGAAACCCACACTACGGAGCAATCTCCGTTTCCTTCAGAATACCGATGAAGCAACAAACCCTGCAAGTTCGTTATTACAAACATCTTCGACGATGTTATGGAGTGTCCGTTTCCGTTCTCGCGGGGCGCAGCCAGAAAGCAAGCCAACGGCGTTGATTCAAAGCTATCTTTTCACTGATTGCACTTCGAAATGGTGCCAATCGCTTCCCTGGAGTGCGGTGGCTCGACACCGCCCTCCATTTGATTGAAATAGCGGCTCCCGAAGTTCAAAACCGTGTTCTTCCTAGCCGAAGATGCTGTCGATCGATTTGTAAATGATCAACGTCTCCATTCCAATCCAATGGAGGGCTGCGTCAAGCCACAGCACTCCAGGGACTTGACCGCGCCACAAACGTCACAATTCGCACTTTCCGTAATCAATTGTTAAATCACAGATGACTCAAGGAGCCTGACCCCGAGTTGCAGGTTCTTTTACGGCTGGACCTGGCAACGGCGAAACTTTGGACGGCCGAAGAGATTGTGACACGCTGGGGGCAGCTCTGCCCGCCGCGAGATCATCATCCTGCGGGGCGAAAAGGGACATCACAAAGGATTCAGGCCCCTCATGTCGCTACCTCGCGGAGGTGTCAGTCGCTTCTGCCGTATGTGATCAGCGTTGAGAATGTGACAGTTTCATCGTAAACGATATACTTGTCCTGCGATGTTTTATGTTTCGAAGCCGATTTGATGCATCTGGAATTCTCTTTTTCGATTGGGATCGAACCGTGACAATTCAAGTCCGTTGTGCTGAGTGCTTTCAAGAATTTCGAGTGAAAGACGAGCTCGCCGGCAAGAAAATACGGTGTAAAGGCTGCCAAGCCGTTATGACTGTCTCCGAGGCCGAAGAGATGGATGCAGATTCCGACGACTTCGGCGACGATGACGGCGAAGAAGCGCCTCCAATCAAGTCGAAGCGTACTCAGAATCAGGGCGGCTCAAAGAGTAAAAAGACCGGCAAAAAAAGTGGGAGCAAATCTCGAGCAACGGGCGGAAACTGGTCCTGGAATCGGTCTCGCGTGTTTGCCGCGATCGCCGTCCTCTGGGGTGGGGCCGCATCGATTCGAAACCTGATGGTCGGATTCGCGCCGAGTGGTGATCGTGCTTACGACAACGGTCTGGTAATTGGAATTGGCTTCGCCGGAGTGATGTTTGTGGTTGGGCTGTATTTCCTGCTGGCGAAAGACCGCCGTCCAGACTGATTGCGTGCAGGCGAACGAGTTCAAGCACTTCACGCAGGCCATAAGAGGGCTTGAGATAGCGGGCATCAGCACAGTTTGATTTAAAATTGACATCGACCGGTAAACAGTCAATCATCCCTGCCGTGGATTGGCGCGAGCCTCTTTTGGCCAGCAACCTCCGAATTCTTCAGGAACCGAACGCGAATGAAATTCAAAACATCCCCAGGTGCGGTATTGGTCACGCGAAATTTGAACCCCTGCCGGGAATGCTCTCAAGAGGGTCGATCGGCTCGACTTCTCGCCCCAATTCGTGGTGCGCTGGCGTCGTTTTTGATCTCGATGGCGCTCGTTTTGGTTGGCACCTCTGCGACGAGTGCCGCGGAAGTTGCTCCCCTTTCGGCCGGTGCGGCAAAAGTCGATATCACCGAGCGGAACGCGGGACCGGTCAATGATACGTTGTATGCTCGGGCGCTGGTATTGAAGTCGGCGAAAACGACTGCCGTACTGGTTTCCGTTGACGCGGTCGCAATTGGAGAAATCGGTTACATCAAGAATGACTATCTGCCGAACGTTCGCGCGCGATTGCAGAAGGAACTCGGAATTTCGCCGACGAATGTGATGGTCAATGCCAGTCATTGTCATGGTATTGTCTGTGCGGACGTAGAAGAACGAACATTTCAGGCGGTCAAAGCCGCCGTCCAAAATTTGGTCCCCGTGCGTGTCGGCTCAGGCGTCGGTCATGAAGATCGAATCAGTGAAAACCGCCGGCTCAAGCTGAAAAGTGGCAAGGAAGCCGATGTTCGTCATGCGTATTCGTTGCCGCCTGACGACGAAGTCGCCGAAGTGGGGCCGATCGATCCCCAGATCGGAATCTTGCGGTTGGACCGGCTCGATGGGCGAACCCTGGCTGTCGTCTACAATTTCGCCTGCCACCCCATCCAGGGTGTTCAAGGCGGGGCCAATACGGCGGATGTGACCGGCTTCGCATCGCAAGTGATCGAAGACAATCTCAGCGAAGGCACGATTGCATTGTTCCTGCAGGGCTGTGGCGGGGACATCAATCCCGTTCTTTACAAAGACGTCGATCATCCACGGCATGCGGAACCACTCGGAAATATGCTCGGACTCAGTGCGTTAAAAGCGGTGCGGAAAGTGAAGTGCCTTGAAGATGCCCGCCTGACAGTCATTAACGAAATGCTGACTCTACCCAGGGCTGATCGGGAAGAACGCATCAACGGTTTGGAAACAGAACAACGGCGTTTGCTGCAATCTCTGAAGGGGACGAGTCTGAATTTCAAGACATTCCTTCCGCTGGCGGTCAAGTACAACGCGTCTTCTGATTTCCCCTCATATTCCTCACACCGTTATTTGCACGACAAGACGCTCGGCCGCGACGACTGGAACAAACTCGATGTCGAGAATCGGAAGAATATGCAGCAATATATCGCCAATATTCACACGATGGAGCAGCTCACTCGAGTCCAGACCAACCTCAACCTGCTGAAAAAACACCAGGCCAGCTTGATTGCTTCGGGAAAACGAACGGTCGATGTCGAACTGCTGGGAATCCGGATTGGCGATTTCGTGCTGGTGACGTTTCCTGGTGAACTGACTGTCCGGATCGGACTCAACATCAAGAAAGCGTCACCTCACGAAAAGACATTCGTGGCCGGTTATACGAATGGGTATATCTATTACGCTCCCACGGCAGAACAGTTGCTGAATACAGGCGAAGCCCAGGAAGACTGCGATTCGATCTTGGCTCCTGAATGGCAGAAGCTGTTCGAATCCAGGGCCGCCGAGTTACTCAAACAACTATGAAGTACGGCTCTTCTGGATCTTGCTGGCTTCCTCCTTGTCGATTTCTCGAATGAAGATATTTCGCCAGCGGATTTCACCGCCATGCGTTTGTAGCTGGATCGGTCCAACTGCGGGGACTGGCAGCTGGCGTTTGGAGTCATAGTAATTCTCCAAAACGGCATGGTCCACTACCAGCTTGTCATTGAGCCAGACACTGACCCGCGTTCCAGCCATGAGGATGCGAAATTGATTCCACTCGCCGAACGGCTTGTCGGCCACAACTAATGGATCACGGCCCGGAGTTTTGGGGGTATTGTTGAAGAGACCACCTGACCCCTTGTTGGGATTCCGATCGGGGGCCGTCGGCAGGCTGGGCTGATTGATGTCCCAGATCTGAACCTGAGGGCAACCACGCAAATAGATCCCGGAGTCGGCCCCGGCGACCGTCTTGTATTCAAGTCGCAGTTCAAAATCTCCGTAGTCCTTGACCGTCGTCGCGTAGTCGCCTTTCCCATCATTGATCAATTCGCCATCCTTGACGTGCCAGTGCTGCTGCATCGATTTCGTCCAGGTTTCAATCTGTTTGGTACGTTCCGCCTCGGGCATGGCCGCGAGTTTCACGGGGTCAAATGTACTGCCACCCCGCCAGCCGGTCAGATCCTGGCCGTTGAACAGCGCGGTGAATTGGGGCGGCGGCTGATTCTGAGCCAACGCTGGATCGGCAAAAAAGCAGAAAGCGGAGGCGAGGAGCGTCAGGCTGACAATTTTTGAGAAGCGGAATGGCTGGTATTTACCGTGTCGCTGGAGACTCTGTTTGACATGCGGTTGGGGCGGAAAACAGGCGGACATCGTGGTCTCTTTCGTAGTTGGAATCGTCGATCAAATGGCGATTTTCTCGCCACCAACGACATTTCGATAGGCCGGGTGAGACGCTTTGGACCCCGCAAAGATATCGTAAATGCGACGAGCTGTGGAGTCTTGAGGGGCGATGGTTCCTTCTCAAAAATTCCGTTCAGCTATTAAAAGCACTCCGTGGAATCCCCGCCGTCGGGCATTGGTCGGCGCGGATGTGACCGCGTACCCACAGCGTCCGCTCGACCAGGACTCGCAGCAGGAATTCCAGACCGGCTTGAGCTTCCGGACTTTCCAGGATTCCGACGGCTCGGGCGATCGCTTCGAGGGTACACAAACTGTTCGCATTCGGTTGCTGCCGCAGAAGATATTCGGAAGGCTTTCCTGCGGGCAATTTGACATGCGGCATTCCGATTAGCCCAGCCTCACGTCGGACAAACTTTCGCGTTTGCCGCCAGTTGGAATCCGGGACCACCAGATTCACCGGTCCATTCAGTTTTGAAACAAAGTCGGCGTTCAATTCGACCGCATCTAGGCTCGGATAAAGCAACAGTGAATCTCGGCCCTCCACCGTCAAACCGACGGACGACATTCGTTCGTCTTTCCGGCCATGAATTCGAATTTCGCTGTTCGTCAAGGCCTTGACCGCCAGTCTGGCCGAATTCGAGGTCAGAACTTCTTCTGACGAGTGCATCAGGACGATCAGGCGAGTCTGCAAAGAAATCTGCGGAATCAAATGGCAAAAACAGAGCGGCATGCGAATTTCGCAATTCGGACAACGATGTTCGGCGATACCCATTCTCATGAAATTGCCTTGCAGGGAAGAAACTTTTCCACGCGCGGATGCGAGGAAAACCCGTTAGCATAACAGATCCAGCGAATCCGGGTCGATGTCGGCGATCCTGGAAGTGGATCGTTAATATTCCAATATAGACGCTGAGGCGGAAATGAGTGCGTCCGCAGATCGTGGTATCAATTGGT
Source organism: Planctomycetaceae bacterium (assembly GCA_028291565.1). Classification (GTDB taxonomy): domain Bacteria; phylum Planctomycetota; class Planctomycetia; order Planctomycetales; family Planctomycetaceae; genus JAKFVC01. The sequence continues at coordinate 5,179 of JAQGHT010000888.1, forward strand.
CAATCAGGCCGTCATCCATTTTGGTTCGAATTTCAGAAAATGACAGATCCCATCGATGATCCAGTGAAATTGCCTGCCTACACGCACATTCCCGGCGTTACCCCTCATCCGACAGGCGATCCGCGTGGGCATTCATTTGGGCACCTGCACGCCAATTGTCCGGCGCCAGACTGGCAGACCTTGCCTGCGTGCGAACTGTTTCAATACGGTTGCCGGCTCTTCAACGCGGGATACTACTGGGAAGCTCATGAAGCTTGGGAAGGCGTCTGGATTGCTGCCGGACGGAAAGGGCTGGTCGCGGATTTTGTCAAAGGTCTCATCAAACTGGCCGCTGCCGGAGTGAAATTGAGAGAGGCGTCACCAATTGGAGTACAACGGCATCTCACTCGGGCTGAGGAATTGCTAATGCTGACTCGCCGATTATTGAGTGAACAAGATCCCGACAAGGCGAAGAACATGGTCGATGTACAGGTTGTCTTAGATCCTGCGTCACACCGGGAAACGCTTGTAGGACAAGCTCTGGAACTCGTGCAGAAATTGAAGCGTCAACTTCCCGCCATTCCCGAGCCGCAGGCGGGGCGACCGCTGCCTTTGCTGGGGTCGCTCGAGCCCTGAGAAACCGATTATTTCGGACCTGCGATTCGTTCCTGGATTGAAATCCCCATCGTGAAAGTGTCGCTGACGCCGCCGCCGCGAAGGAGCTTTCCGAGACGAAATCCTCGTAGCCAAGGTCAGCAGGCGTTTGCCGGATTTTTCTGGGAGATGGAGTCAAGTGCAACTTTCTCTCGCGAGATTGGTTGCCAAATCCCTCGTGGTCTGCCGTGATCAATCAGGCTCCATGCAATTCACGAGGAATCTAACGATTTTGCGTGTCGAATTGTATTGGCTGGAGCAGATCGCAATCCCGATTTTGACTTGTCAATCGTACAAATGCGTCAATCTGTTCCAGTCGATGATGAAACTGATTGACTTTGGTTGTCTGGCCTTCCTACAGTGCATCGGCGAAGTCGACTTGCAGAGTCACTTGCAGCTCAACGAAGCCTGCTCCCATAAATCGGACGGTTCGCGGAGCAATGAATTGATTGCGTCGAGAATTCGTCATTTTCGGATTGTCGGGTGGACTTGGTGGCCTGATAAGGCATATGGTGGTCGCCCCAAACGTGTTGCTTTGGCAATTCCCATGCGAAATCTCAATCGATTGGGCCTCGGAGCGAGACTCGCCGTAGGAATTCATTGAAAACTCTTTGATGCTTCGGCATCACCACAAGGTGAAAAATTCATGGTGAATTCGATTCTTCGAAATTGCATCAAGGCGTTAGGATTGTCCGGCCCGTCAGTAAAGCGCACGCATCGAGCTCAAAGCCGTTGGACGACAGCTTCTGAGTTATTGGAAGAGCGTCAAATGCTCTCCGCCGTCAGCCTTGATGCACCCGTGACAGCGGAAGTGGCGCATGCCAAAACTCCATTTCAGGCTCCCAATGTTGCGGGGACGTGGGATGTCGCAATCTCGGGTCAGCAAAGTGCAACGGCGACTGTGACGCAGGCCGGTTCGAAGGTGACTGTGAGTTATGATTTTCCGGTCATCGGGCACGTAGAGCTCACTGGCCACTTTACGAAGCACAACAGCCATTCGTTCAGCGGTAAGACGACCTTGAATTTGCCGAATGTCGGTAAGGTGAAAGTGGCTTATTCCATTGAATTCCCTGAAGTTGCCAGTCCGACGACATTCACGGCTGAAGCAACGCTGACCAGCAAATCGCTCCCTCAGCCACTTCAGTTCAACCTGACTGGGACGAAGCAGCAGGCGCTGTCGGCCAACAATTTGGACGGTATCGGCCGCGCAGCGATGTTTCCGACGATTATTCCCTCATGGACCGTGACGGCCACCGAAAGCGGAACGCAACTTGACGGGGATTTGACATTCTCGCAGACAGGCAAAAGTGGGAAACATGTGACGGGCGTCATTCACTTCGGTGGGCAGACCGTTAACATCTCGGGCAACCTGAAGAACAACTCTACAGATCTCAAAGGTTCGGCGAAAAGCGTAGCAGAACCGGGTCTTCCCTCCGAGAGAGGCAGCTTCGACATCGTATTTTTCGACAGCTTTACAACTTTTACGGGCAGTGCAACCTTCAAAAAGTTGCACTTGGTTGTTGCGCTTGATGGCGCTGCAGTGTTGACGATGTAGTGACCAGCAGTCGATGAACCGGAAGCAGTCGAAGGGCTGTTCGTGATTCTTCACGAAAGCTCTTCGACGTTTTCACCTCCGACCGACGCAGCAATCGATACATGGCCGACGTGACTCACATCGGCATTGATGCCGGTAGTCTCCGCGATCCGGCCACTCTGATTGATGTTCCGAATTTGAATTTCAGGTCAATTGACGATTTCACGGAGTCGAACGAGCCGCGCAGGAGCGGGCGCGTTCCAGCAACAACTCGCGTTCACGCACATTCCGAGCCAGTGACGCAGCACGCTCAAGTTCAAGCCGGGCTTCATCAAATCGATTGAGCTTGATCAGAAAGTCAGCACGTACACTTGGTAACAGATGATAGTCCTCCAGTGATTTGTCTGCGATCAGGCCCTCGACAATCTCCAGTCCAGCAGCCGGTCCAAAAGCCATCGCGTGGGCGACCGCTCGATTCAATTCCACAACGGGAGAGGGCGCGACTCGCGCGAGAGCTTGGTACAGTTGTGCCATGCGGGGCCAGTCTGTTTGATCCGGAGTATTCGCTCGTGCATGACAAGCGGCGAGGGCCGCCTGGAGAGCGTAAGGGCCCAATGTTCCGCCCAGCTTTTCGGCACGTTCCAGGGCCGCCAGGCCACGGTGGATCAGGACGCGATCCCAGAGGACTCGGTTTTGGTCGAGCAGAAGTATCGGTTCGCCTCGGGGGCCGGTTCGAGCTCGAATGCGTGAGGCTTGAATTTCCATGAGTGCGACCAGTCCGTGAACCTCTGGTTCCCGTGGTGCCAGCTCCGCGAGAATCCGGCCCAGACGCAAGGCGTCTTCACACAGAGCTGGTCGCATCCAATCATCACCGGCGGTCGCTGAATATCCCTCATTGAAGACCAGGTAGACAACCTCTAACACGGAAGACAGGCGGGCTGCGAGCTCCTCACCACGCGGCACTTCGAAGGGGACTTGTGCCTCCGCAAGGGTTCGCTTGGCGCGAACGATTCGCTGGGCCACGGTCGGTTCGGGTATGAGATAAGCCCTCGCGATTTCCTCGGTTGTCAAGCCTCCTAATAAGCGGAGTGTCAACGCCACGCGCGCTTCCGAAGAGAGCACCGGGTGACATGCTGTGAACATGAGGCGCAACAAATCGTCGCCGACATCATCGTCCAGCTGTGCATCAAGATCGGGGATGATTCGCTCTTGTTGGGCCTCAATATCTCGTCCGATCTCTGCCTGCTTACGCTCAAGCAACTTATTTCTGCGGATGAAATCGATCGCACGATGTTTTGCGGTGGCCATTAACCAGGCGCCGGGATTCTGAGGTACTCCGGATGTGGGCCATTGTTCGAGCGCAGCCACCAGAGCATCCTGCGCCAGCTCCTCTGCCAGGCCGACATCGCGGACAATCCGCGCCAACCCGGCGATCAGTCTGGCCGACTCGATCCTCCAGACCGCATCAATTGCGAGATGTGTTTCCGTAACCGTCATGACCGCAGATTAAACGTTCTTCGTTCCGCCAATTCAAGCCCGAATCGCAAGCGGGAGCGTCAATCTGTTGATACCGACTCGCGCGTCAGATAATTCGTGGCAGCAGGTCTTGGACTGGTCAGGAATGTGATGAGTCGGGTACGACTGTATGAGCACCCGGCTCACCAGTTTCAGGAGATCGGCTTAAACCAATATCGCAGTCTCGTCATGGGGCCGGTTTCTCGCAGTTGATCATCCAGGGAATTCCGAATTGATCGACGAACATCGCGAATTTCAGAGCCCAGAAAGTTTCTTGCAGAGGCATCATCACCACCCCGTTTTGGGAAAGCGACTGAAAGATGCGTTCTGCCTCGGCTGGATCGCTCATATTGAGTGCCACGTTGAAACCTTGTGGCTTCGCGTAGCGATCGGGCGGGGCATCCGAGCCCATGATGATCCCTTCTCCGATCACCATCCGGGCGTGCATGATAGTGTCTTTCATGTTCGGCGGCATTTGATCGCACATCGGCGAATCACCATGAGTCATCTTAAATACGATTTTGCCGCCCAGGCATTTCTCGTAAAACTGAAATGCCGCGTCACACTTTCCGTCAAAAGTCAGATAAGCATTTACCTTCATGGGCTTTCCTCTCGTTTGCTGGTGGTTGAAAAGACGGTGTTGTCACGTCGTACTACTGCATCGCGGCGGCGACTTTCGCCGCTGCCAGATCGCGAGGGTGCGGCTGAATGGCTCGGGCCGGCAATGAAGTCAGGACAACACAGATAGTTTGGCTCGCCGGATCCGCCCAAGCCACTGTTCCCGTTGATCCCGTGTGTCCAAAAGTGTTTTCGGAGCAGCCCGGGTTGCCGGCTGCGGCCCCAATACCGAATCCCAAACCGCGTGGCGTGATTCCTGGCCCGTTTTGATTACTGAGCATCAATTTGGCCGTTTCGGGTTTCACAACCTGACCTTTCGCAAGCAGGAATTCGGACAGGAAGCGTGCGACATCTGGCGCTGAAGCATGAGCACCGCCCCAGGGGGCACCCAGTTTGCGCCAATACGGACTATTCCAATCCCAGTCTTTGGCCGTGGGATCTCCGGCGCCGGCTTCCGGGGCCGCAAATTCTGTCTGACAGGGCACCATGTCAGTCAATTTGAATCGTCCAAGGCCCATCGTCGAGTGCTTCATTCCCAGTGGTTGATAGACCGCCCGGTCGACGAATTCGAGGAATCCCACGCCACTAATTTTCTGAGCAACCTCGGCCGCCAACAGAATGGCCATACTTGAATACTGGTACTTCGAACCTGGCGCGAATTGCAGTGGTGTCCGAATCGCGTGTTCAACGAATTCTGGCAAGCCTGCGTGCGTGCGACGCAGCCTGTCGTTTTCCGCCAATTGGTCCGGCAATCCCGAGACGTGTGTCAACAGATGCCGCATGGTGACCTTGTCGCGCCCCTCTCCAATAAACTGGGGAATGAATTTCCTGACCGGATCATCCAGTCCGAATTCACCCTTATCGAACAGAGTCATCAGTGCGACCACGGAGATCGGTTTCGAAATCGAGCCCAGCAGAAACATGGAGTTTTCGGACTGGCCGGCACCAAAAGTTTTCGTGAACACGGTGTCCCGTTGAAACACATGCAGCACAGCCGCGCGAATTTGATTCTTGGCAGTCGCCTGGGCCAGCACTTCGGCGGCCTCGTTCAATCGGTCTTGATGAAGAGCGGCGAGCAAGGGCTTTCCGAGCACGGCTAGAACTCCACATTGAATAAGAAATCCTCGTCGACTCATTGAAACACGATTCCTGAGATTCATTTCCACGTCGTGCGGAAGGGTTTGTGCATCCGAAATAATTCCAGCCGAGACTGCATCAGTTTTTGGCCGTCAGGCGAAGAAAGTTCCATCGCCTTGGAATACCACTTGATTGCCGACTCAAACTCGCCCAGTTCGGCGTAGGCCATGCCCAACCCACTGAGATACAACGAATTGTTCCAGCCGGAAAGTTCGCAGGCTTGAGTGGCATCCGCGACAGCCTGCTTCCCGTTTCGGATTTTGTCGTCATTGCAGGCAGACAGCATCACGACCCGATGGTGTAGCGAATCTGGGTTCTCGGGATCGAGTCGAATGCTTTCTGAATAGTCGGCCAATGCCTGAGCATAGTTTGCCTTGCCGGCCCATGTGGCGCCTCGCACGCGCCACGCCAGGGCTTCTTTAGGATTCAACTTGATGGCAGCATGAAAATCTTGCATCGCTTTATCTTTGTCACCCTTCCGTTTCCAGGCGAAACCGCGAAGTGTCAGAGCCAAGCTATCGGGTGCGAGATTCAGCGACTGATCGAAATCGCGGATTGCCTCGTCATGTTTTCCGGCGTGAAATCGGACCGTACCACGCGCCGCCCAAGCCGCGGCGTCCTTGGGATGCAGTTCAATGAGTTTGGAAAAGTGCGTGTCGGCGGCGTCCGCGGAGATCAAGGTTTGCAACACGGATTGATCGGCCCAGCCAATCCGGCCGGCATCGATTTTGATTTTACCTTCCTCGACATCGCTTTGGATCGTCACCGGAGTTCCGGGCGGCAATGTGAGTGATTTGCCTGTTGACGTCCGCATTTCGACCGGTTGAATCACTGTGACTTTGAGATTCTTTTGAACGACGCCTGCCACGCAAAATGCGAATTGGAGCCCGATGATTGCAGTCAATGAAAGTTGCATGACGTTCATTTCTTTGGTGTGGAACACTACCACTAGAATGTGTTGAACATTGCCGGATCGATGCGCCGCAGCAGCTTCAGAAATTTCCTGGCACTTTCCACATTCGCTGTGGCTTCCGGTGTTGGAAAGTCCACGTTTCGATTTTGCCTGGAAGCGTTTCTCAAGTATTGGATGATCGCCTTTTTGACCGCAGGAACGTTATATGCCCCTTGGCCGTAAATTGCCAGCAGTTGATCTTGGAGATCCCAAGCATCCAATTCAGCCAAAGCAGAAATTGCATAATGCGCGGAGTCAGGCCGAGATAACAGTGTTCTCAGTGAATTCTGTAGACGGGTGTTTGGAATTCGATTTGCGGCTGATTGGTGAATGAACCTGTGATGACCTTTCTGCCACAGCCGATTTCTTGCAGGCAGGATGGAAAATAGGCCATGCGGGCCGCATCAAACGGGATCACGTCCCTCACGACCGGGTGTAATTTGCCAGAGTCCAACAGACTGGCGATTTTGCCAAGTTGTTCTCGATTCGATTCGACAATAAAAAATGCGCGTTTCGTTCGTTCGTCTGTAGGCTCTTCACTGGAAGCGGCGATCGTAATCAACCGCCCACCGGGACCAAGAATGTCCCACGATTTTTGCAATATGGAACCGCCCACGGGATCAAAAACCACGTCCACTCCCTTTGCAATTTCTTCGAAACGCTCGTTGCGGTAATCGATGACTCGCGTCGCCCCCAATTTCATCAAAGTTTCTCGATAGCTGCTACGAGCGGTTGTTAGGACTTCTGCGCCATGCCAATGTGCCAATTGAATTGCCAGGACTCCGACCGCCCCCGAGCCGCCGTGGATCAGGACTCGTTCGCCTGGCTGCAGCTTGGCCCGGTCGAACAGGCCTTGCCAGGCAGTCAGAGCGGCAATGGGAATCGACGCCGCTGCGACGTGAGATAATCGGACAGGTTTCGGGGCGACCATCGAAGGAAGAGTACAGCAGTACTCAGCAGTGGCGCCGTCCGCAAACCAGTCGTTCATGCCAAAAACTTCGCTCCCCAGTGAATCTTCAAGTCCGCTGCCTGTCGCGGTCACGACGCCCGAGAATTCGTGCCCCGGAATGGCCTGCTGTCGATTCTCGCCCGTCTTCGTGTGTGTTGTCGGATACCAGGACAATTCAGTGGGCGTGACGCCGACAGCGTGAATCCTAATCAACAACTCGCCCGGGCCGGGAACGGGATTTTCCAGAGTTCCCGGGGTCAGGCCGGGGACTGGTCGCGAATCATCACATTGCCAGACTTTCATCGAGGACCTCGTCATGATTGTGGCAAACACACCTTGTGTGCTTCAGGGGCTCATGTTGTGAATTCGAAAAGCAAACCGAAACTGAGATCTCAGCGAGAGCGCATTGACATGGCTTTGGGCGGATCTCCCAAAGGGGAACTACAAGATTGAAATCCCTCTCCTATTCGCTTCGGAAGAGTCTGATTGAGCCAAAATCCCGAACACACCCGGTCAATCCGCAATCAGGATCTCGGAATTATTGACTTCAATGCGACTGGTAGTGGCCCGTTCGCCAATTTATCATGCAGAATAGTCACACGCGAGCCGCGTATGCCACAATCATCCTCTAGAACGAAGAACGTCTTATGCGACTCTGTCTCGTGTTGACCGCGTTGCTTATTGCCGCCATGGTTTTGGCCAATTGGCCGCATGCAGCGGCACTACCGCAAACGAAGCGACAATATCTCGTTCATGTTTCTGCAGGCGAGACCACAAACGATACGAGTTCTGAAGCGCAGCCAGAACCGGTCATCGTCACCGAACCCGCGCTCGGCGGGAAGGGCCTGAAAGTCACATTCACTGCGGGTGGCAGCGTTGGCCAGCGCGTGACTCGCCCGGACTGGACACCGTACAGTCGGATACGATTTCAAGTCGTCAATCCTGGTGCCGAGGCCGGGTTGGAGCTGACCGTGATTCATGCCGGTTCGACGAACTTCGCCACCAGGATTGTCGTGCCGCTGACGTTCAAATCTGGGACGAGTGAACATGTGATTGAACTCGCCAAGCTGCAGAACACAAACGGTAGCCCGCCGAATCTGGCCCGGATCAAACGTTGGTATTTTGCAGAACCCGACGGCAAGACGCCGACACTGGTGTTTGGCGATCTGGAG
>JAQGHT010000912.1 GCA_028291565.1 Planctomycetaceae bacterium
CCATTGCTTCGCGAGATGGGTACTGATCGAAAAACCCGTGCCCCTGCTCCAGATCCATCCGTTGCATGTCGCTCAGCCCTGCCAGGGTATCCGCCTGTGTCTTTCGTTTTTTAAGTGGGGCCCGTGCCATTATTTCGCCCCCACTCTTGGCGCGTCAGGATCAGTGACATTCAGCCCGAGTTCCCGCAGGCAGCGAGCAAATGCGGCCCGGGAGTCACGCTCGATCGCAATTTCAGGCCTGGAATGAGGAGCTCCGAATCTGTCGTCGTAAGTCAATCCGTTCTTCTCGATCGATTCACGAGCGGACACGCACCGATCCCACGATTCTGCCGCCAGAGTCAACAATCTGACCTGGTGTTCCTCCAGTTCGTACTCGGAAATCACCGATTCGAACCACGTTTGCGTGGTCGTTTTGAGGTGATTTGGGGCCGAAAAAACCGGCTTTTTTGGTCGTTTTGCCATCTTTTCAGGATCCTTTTTTGGGTTAAACCTTGAGTTTGCTTTGCTTTGCGTCGAAAACGGCTTTTCAGAAAAACCACTTGCGATGGAACGGGGAAAACTTGCGTTTCCCTTGCATCACGGTATACAGGCGACACGCCTTAAGAGCTGACAGGCCCCGTACAGTGCTAGCCGCGCTTGCCGTTTCCGAACCCGCCATCCGTCTTCGCGGTCTTTCTGCTGTGGCACGATGGGTGCAGCATCTGCAGGTTATCCTCGTCGAAGAACAACGGATCAGTCGGCCCGTTGTGCGGCCGCTTATGGTCCACATGAATGCCAGATCTCCCTCCATCCAGGATCTTTCCGCAGGCAGCACAGCGATAGTTGCCGGCCGCGAATTGCTCTTGTATCCATTGGGCGGAGAACGATGCCCATCTTCGGTCGTATCCGTCCTGTGCTGGCGTCCTGCGGCGTGCCTGTGGCTTGGGCGCTGGTACGTTTCGTCGATGTGGCTTGGGTGCTGTTGGCATTGTGTTGACTCCTGCTTAATCTAGAAGGCACCACGTTCGGCCCAGTCGCGTTCGTCGTCGCCCTCGATCGTGCGTTGTTCGTGATCCTGTGTGGTCCCGTCAATCCGCAGTATCTCGCGATGAATCTCGGCAGCTTCTTCGATCCGGCCAGCCTCAAGACATGCTGCCATGACGGCAACGGCATAGATTCGTCCTGGATACATTGGTGTCTCGCTCACTGCGTGTTCGGTCTTCATGTTTTCGTCCTTTGGTTCCTGTTTGGTTGCCTCATTGCCTAGGTCGATCATCGCGGGTTGCTCCCTGAGGAAGTCCGACCTTGGCCCCAGCAGCCAGGTTGATTGTCTTCGCCCGGTCGATGTTGCTTGTGTTTTGAATCTTGGTCGCATGGTTCCCTTTCTCAAAATCCGTTTCGACGATTCCAGTCCGCGTCGATTTCGATAGCTTGCTGCCGGAGTCGTTCCCGTCGCTGTTCGTCGGTTTCAATGACAGGCTGACTTCCGATCTCCAGAGCTTTGAGCCCGTATCCACGCAAAGCATTCTTCAGCAGCTTCCGGAGTCTCAAGTCCGGCGGAATGCTCCAGCCTGGTTCCGCTGTCAGGGTGATCGTGAATCGTTCGATACTCATTCCAAGAACTCCAAATCGGAGAAGTCGACGCCCTGCAGGTCATCCCAACTCGGAGCAGGAGGCAGGTCGGACAGATTTTCAGGATTGCACTTTTCATCAAGCAGTCCGTTCAAGTCGGACGGACAGTCGCCCCTATAAGGGGGCGACTTGTCCGACTGACTTACAGACGTATAGCCGGACAGGTCGGACGGGGTTGTATTTCGTCCGACTTGTCCGACTTGTCCGACTTCTGTTAATTTGTACAACACGACATTCTGTCTTCCCTTTTTTGTCTCGATAGGTTCCACGGTCCCATTTTGTATAAACTTCCCATTTACAACCTTGAACCGATCGCCACTCAAGCCGCAAGCCGCCCTTAGAATCGATTGAGTCTCGCCCTCTGGATACTTCCGGTAGGCATCCATAAGTCGCTCTTGGTCTTCACGGTCCTTGGCTTGTCGCCGATCCTCTGGCGCGTCCATGTCAATTCCCTTGGGCGCTCGTCGTGGTTTCTCTTGCTTCAGGTCGCCTGGATTTAGATCTTCAGCCAATACCCAAACCGGGAACTCCCACCGCATCACGAATGGCTTGACGGGGGGCGAACTACGGACAGCGGCGTCCACGACAACAGCGCCTTCGGCTTCGTGTGACCGCAGAATCAGATGTGTGTCAGCGGCACGGGATTGACTTCCGGCGCCAGCTCCGACGTCGGTGATACTCTTTCCCGCCTGGTTGCCCTTGCTACTGTGGTGGACGCAGATGAAAGAGCAATTGATCTTCATCGCGACGCAGTCAATCGTGTTATAGAGTGCGGCCACGTCGCCGTTGCTGTTTTCATCGCAACCTTTAGGCAGGAGTCGATAGAACGCATCCAGAATGATCAGATCGAATGATTCTGGTTCAACGAGCATTAATTCTGCGCTTAAGGCAGGCAAATCAACGAGACTTCCGCGAAGACAAAGGTTGACGATTTTCCCAGCATATTCGCTGCGCTCAATTCCCATCGCCATTGCGACGCGAAGTAGCCGATCGTCGAACGTGCCCTCGTGCAATTCGTTATCGATCATCAACACTTTGCCCTGCCGTGTGCGATACCGACCGAGTATCGGCCGGCCAGTTGCGACACAGAGGGCCAGCATCATCACGAACCATGATTTACCGAACTTGGAAGCGGCAATTACGTTCATCGTTTCGCCGATTCGCAGCCAACCTTCAATCAGATACCGCCGCATCTGTGACGTTTGTTCTTCGGTCTCGCCAATAACGCGAAAATTCAACCGAGATTTGCGAGGGCCGACATCCTTGAGGGACTGCAGGACATTCGTAATTCTCGCCACGACATCAGAGGTCGTTGATTGGTTATGGCGAATGACTCGATCGACCTCGGAAAACGCATATAGCAGAGTCCGCTGATTTGCCTTGTCGATAATGTCCGCCACGAACGGCTTGATATTCAAGAACGTGGCAGCGTATTCCCAGCATTCGGACAATTCGCGACCAAGCGTTTCGTCGTCAATTTCACCCCGGATGGCTTCAGTCAGGTGCGGAATTGTCAGCGGCTTTCCGGCCCTGTGTAGTTCTCGGAGTCGACCGAAGATTAAGCCGAAATCGTGGCTCGAGAAATCTGTCGGCGCCAGACGGTCCCCAACTTCGGCAATCATCCCTGGATCGCGGAGTATTGCCACGATGATCGATTGTTCCTCCTCGATCGTTCGGGGGGGCGCCTTAGATACCTGGATTTCGGCGATAGCGTTCATGCGTCACCGCCTTCCGTATCCAAATTCAAGCTAGATTGAGTTTGCTTTCCGAGTGTCGCCAGGACCGTTCGAACTGTCTCTTTTTCTGCAGCTTCGACCCGAATCAGTGCGTTCCACTTTTCGACGTCAATGTGGTTGTCGATTGCCTCTTCAACGCGACGACGTAGCTCTGTTGGGGGAATGGCATCGACTTCAGCCGCGAAGTTGCCGTGGGTTTTCAAGAATCCAGCCGTCCGGTTATCCGATTCCTTCAGAGGCAGTTTGATTAGCTTGAATGCGTCAAAGTCCTCTGGAAGAACGCCAAGCCGTGACCAACCGACCGAGGATTGATCGATCAGATATTTGTCTTCGTCATAGATCCACCGATCAGAATATCGTTCCAGCTTCTCTCGCAGGTCTCGCTCTAGGTCATAGCCAGATGGATCGTGATCACCGAGATAGTAGGCGTGAATCGGCTTCTTGATCCGACGCCATTCGTCCGCAATTTCACCAGCAAACGAAACGCTTGAATAGCCACGGACGACATGCAACGCGACATTATTTGCGTTCGTAATCGGCTGAATTGTGCCCGCAATAGCGTCCTTTTCAACGAACACACAGACATAGTCCGGCATGTTGGCCCAAAAGTCCTTGCGGTAGACCTCGCATACAGTGTCGCGATAGTCGAGTAGGCCGCTCCAGGAACTTGGCTTTAGCGTTGCCCGAACATGGTCCACAATCCATCGTCGATTGATCAAGCCCTCTTCCCGCGCTCGTGTCATCAATGCGCCAAGGCGACTGTATTCCGCGGGTTTGTTTTCGATGTGACCAGCAGAGACAATTCGATAAAAGAGTTGTCGCAGCGTGCAAGGATGCTCCGCCTCAAGAATCGCGGTCGCCGCAGCCAGCAGTGAGGTATTCTTCGCGTAGGTCTTCAAGGTGAGACCTCGCAGTTCTTGAAATTGAACCTAGCTTCAGTTTGTGAAGGTGGAACGAATTCGCACACATCACTATTTCCCGGCGTCGTGCCCATTACTATAATTCCATTGGTTAGCGAAGTTCTGAAGATTGAAAACAGCCCGGATTCGTCCCCTGGGCTGTTTTCGTGTCTAAACACCCATTTCCGCCAACTCACGGCGCGCAGCTTCGCTCTGTCGCTGTCTCTGGGACTTTGTGAGCGTGCCGACCTCGGATCGATCGCCGCCATTCTGGGCAGCAACAAATCGGGCAATCGCTTCTTTTGATGTGTACCTGAGCCCGCCAATGAGGCAGGTTTCAATCTTCGCACCGCGAACGCCGTGCAGGCGCCATCTGTGCAAAGTCTGGATGCAAATCGGTCGACCGGGAAACTCCCGCGCAGCCGTCGCGAAATGAATCAATGTCTCGT
>JAQGHT010000961.1 GCA_028291565.1 Planctomycetaceae bacterium
CGCAGTCTCCGATACGTTTTCTCACTGGCGCGGGTTCTGGGCGACAGCCCGCTTGACGATGTTCGGTCCCGGCAAACGCCACGTGAAACCAGCAACTTCCGTCCCGCCCGCGTCACCGCAGCAGCCAATCGTCAGGTCGCCTGCCAGTCGCGATCTCTATGAGTTGGAACTGCCGGTCGTGAGCCGATAGTGATCGCCGGTCGGTTACCTCAGGCGACCTTGTGAATGGGTGTTTTCGAATCAGGCAACACGCACTATTCAGACTTCATGCCATCATTATCGATTGCAATTCAACCAACTTGCCGTGCCGATCGGCTTGATGTTGTGGCTTCAATTCTTGACTCCAAGCCTGTTTGCCGCTGATTCCGTCCTCAACCCGTACCGGACAGCCATTCAAGCCCGATTCGCCGAGGCGGAGCAGTCCAAATCGATCGTCGTTCAAGGAACGAAACCGTGGTTGTTCTTCACCCCGGAATTGAGAGCCTTAACTGTCGGGCCGTTCTGGGGCCCGGACGCGGCCGGAATCAGCCGCACGACAAATCCCCTATTCGCCGACCCTCTCGCGCCGATCGTCGATTTCAATGATCAACTGAAGCTCGAAGGAATTGAACTGCTGTTGGTGCCCGTTCCGGCCAAGGCTGCGATTTATCCTGAGTTGTTGATTCCTGGTGTCAAATCTGACGTGGGTAACACACGCATTGATTCGACTCACACTCAGTTTTACAAACTGCTGCAACAACGAGGTGTCAAAGTTCTTGATTTGCAATCCGATTTTTTGAAGCAGAAACGGTCACCGGAAGATCCACTGTTTTGCCGGACCGATTCGCACTGGTCCGGTCGTGGAACCCAGGTTGCAGCAGAGGCCATCGGAACGCAAATCAAGCTGCAGCCGTGGTATCAGCAGCTGCGAGCGAGCGACAAGTTCGAGAGGGGATCTGTTCGTGTCGAGCCCTTGATGCTTCAAATCAAGGGTGATCTGGCGATTTTGGAGAACGAGCAACAACCTGCCGAAGAGACACTGGAACTGTCGAAATGTTTGTCGGTGAACGACGGCCAAAAACGTTTGATTCCCACCGTTACGGACAGTCCTGTGTTATTACTCGGTGACAGCCATACACTCGTATTTCATGATCCCGCATTATTCGCCGAAGGTTGCGGGCTGGCGGATCACCTGGCCCGAGTTCTCGAGCTGCGACTCGACCTAATTGGCGTCAGAGGCTCAGGAGCGAACGCGGCCCGTATCAGCTGGCGCCGGCGCCCTGATCCGCTCAAAGGTAAGAAGCTGGTGATCTGGTGTTTTTCAATGAGAGAATTCACGGAAAATACAGACGGATGGAAAAAGATTCCCATCAAGCGTCCGCAATAGCACGCACTCACACGTCGTTCAGCCGGGACTGCACGACGTCGTCCAGTTCTGTCGTAGCATGTGCCTCTAGCTTGTACCGGATGGGACTGAAGGTGCAAATAAGTCTTATGAGACTGATATGTCGCATCAGTCCCGTTACCGCGAATTCACGAAACGTGCGGGCAAACATTCTGTTAAAACGCTGTCGTCAAATTCGATCGCTGGGAATTATCCGCTCTAGACCGCGAACTTGGCTGTCGCCAAAGTCTTCAACCCCTTCAAGTCCAGCTTTCCGGTTCCCAGGAACGGGATTTCCTCGACCTCAATAAAGCTATCCGCGGATGGAATCCACAGATTCGGTAAGCCGGCGGCCGAGAGCGCATTACAGATTTCCTGGGTCGTCTTCGAGATCTTCTTGTGAATCACGACGAGACGCTCGCCTTTGCGTTCGTCTGGAACCGCGGTCACAACGGCTCTGAGTTCCGGTCCTTCGTCAGTTGGCTCAGCCAGGATTTTGGTCAAGACCTCTTCAATCTTGATGTGCGGGACCATCTCGCCACCGATCTTCGAGAACCGGCTTTGACGACCAGTGATCGTGATGAATCCTTCATTATCGATCTGAGCGAAATCTCCCGTGACGTACCAGCCGTCCTTGATCACTTCGGCAGTTTTTTCAGGCATTTTCAAATAGCCCTGCATGACATTGGGGCCTTTGATCAACAACAGTCCTGCCGTGTCTGGTCCCAGGGCTTCCCAGGTATCAGGATTGACGACTTTGGCCGTCACGCCGGGAATGGGACGTCCGACTGTTCCTGCTTTATGTCCGACTTGTGTGAACGTTTCTTCTCGGTGATCGGGAACGTTGACAGCCGTCAGTGGCGTCAGTTCCGTGGTCCCGTAACCCTCGTTGATTTGAACGCCGTACTTCTCGAAGAAGGCCTGAGCAAGATCCTGAGGCAGTTTTTCGGCCCCGGTGATCACGATGTCCAGAGCCTTGAATTGCTCCTTGTCGATCCGCTTCATATAGGTGCGGACAAACGTCGGCGTGGCGACCAGGATCGTGACTTTGTGATCCGCGCACAGCTGGCCAATCGTGCGCGCATCCAGCGGATTGAAATGATAAATCGCCTTGGCATTCAGACTGACAATGGACCATAACGTGATGGTATAGCCGAACGAATGGAAGAAGGGCAGTGCGCCCAGCATGACGTCTTTGGTATTGAGATGTAACAGTTGATCGACCGCGTCGACATTCGAAGCCAGATTGAATTGCGAGAGCATCACGCCCTTCGGATCACCTGTCGATCCTGACGTGAAAATGATTGTCGCGGTATCGTCAGGTTTGATTCGCGTCAGACCTAACAAACGGTCAAGCACGAACGCCGGAACACAGTAGGTGTAAATTCCCGCCCAGACTTTATCATTGGACGTGACCGCTTGTGCGAAGTCTTCCAGATAGATGAATTCCGTGTCGAGCGCAAGATTCACCTTTTCCTGGAACTTGCGGCTGGTGATCACGTGCTTCACTTCGGCCAGTCGAAGGTGTGAATTCAGATCGCTGACAGAAATCGTATAGTTGAGGTTGACGGTTGTGCGCGCGAGCATCGCCAATGCCGAGTTGACCAGAACTCCACCCACAGAGGGGGGCAGCAACACGCCGACCGTCTTTTCGTTCGGCGACAATTGACGGGATAAAATGCTGCGGACGACGAATGTCTTCAGCAGCAATTCTCGACCCGTCAGATTCTGGCCGGTCGAATCGGCGACTTTGGACAGTCCCCACATGCGGCGGCAACCACGAATCATGCGGCGTGGCAGCGAGAGATCGCGGTCACGGCGTTTCATCACCGCCTCGGCGCCCAATGCTTCAACTGCCTGACGAACTTCAAATGTCGTCTTGGGATCGTGAATCGGTTCGCCATAATAAATCGTGACGGGATAAGGCCAGGTCTTGGGGAATTTCTTGAAGAAGCGGCCACCTTCGAAACTGAATATGCTGCCCCACATGCCGTCCAGATAAACTGGAACAACCGGGGCATTCGTACCTTCAATGATTTTCAGCAGACCGCGTTGAAACGCCAGCAGTTGTCCTGTGCGAGTGATGCCACCTTCGGCAAAAATACACACAACATCGCCGTCACGAAGTGCCTGATTAGCGGCTCGCAATGATTCAATGAGGGCTTTGGGGCCGCCGCTGGCATTGATCGGAATCGTTCGCATCGTCCGGGACATCGCCCCCATGACACGCCCCTTGAGATTCCCATCGTAGGCGATCATCCGCACATGCCGGGGAGTATAGATTCCCAGCAATGCCCCATCCGCGAACGAGACATGATTGCAGACCAGCAAAACGCCCCCCGTTTCGGGGACGTTGTCGCGACCGAAAACGCGGACTTTGTAGATCAGATGGCTGGTGGCCCAGGCCACGAATCGAAGGGTATAATCAGGCACCAACCGGACCATGTAGATGGC
Organism: Planctomycetaceae bacterium; assembly: GCA_028291565.1. GTDB lineage: Bacteria > Planctomycetota > Planctomycetia > Planctomycetales > Planctomycetaceae > JAKFVC01. The sequence goes on from JAQGHT010000961.1 coordinate 3,818, forward strand.
GATCGGCACTGTTGCAATCGCGGCTACCAAAAAGATGCCCCGCGGTTCAATTCCGAATCCGTCGGTCATTAAGTAGAACAAGCCGGAGACAACAAACATTCCGAGAAAGGTAATGAAATTGTTGCCGGCGAATATCTGTCCACGGATTTCTGGCGGACTGTTTTTTTGCAGAAACGCCAATAATGGAACATCGTACATCCCTCCGGCGAAGCCCAGGCAAAATAACCAAGTCGCGGTCCAGTAATAGGAATTCGTTGAAAAGAAGAGAAAACCGGCAAAAACTGAAATGGCTGCCGCGGCAATCGGCACCATTCCCAACTCAACTTGACCTCGAGACCACACTCCAGCCATGACACTCCCGAGACAAACCCCGATGGCCAGGCTGACCATCAGAGTTCCAATCTCAATGCCATGCGTTTTGGGATCAAGTCCCAGGTGTGCTGAGGCATAAACATTCACCGCCAACTGAGCCAACAAGCCCAAGGACCAGAAATAAGCCGCAGCGAAAGCCACGC
>JAQGHT010000971.1 GCA_028291565.1 Planctomycetaceae bacterium
TTCAGTTACTGGAGTTTGCTCCGGGGTCACCTCCTTTTCCGGTAGTGGTTGATAGACTTCGGGGTCGGGTGGTGGACCGCCCAACTTCGGACTCTCAGTGACAGGTTTAACACTACCACTGACAGGCTTGATACCACCATCGGCCAGTCCACTTGGATCGCTGATGTTGACAACTTCGTTTCCGGTATAGCGATACAGATTTGTGTCCTGACCTCCCAAACCGAGTGGGTCGGGACTCGTGAACCGGCCAGTCGCGGGGTCGTACCACCGATTTCGCATGTAGTACAGCCCCCCCGCGCCTTGATTCATCACACCCAATTGGCCCACGTAGGTGAATGGATTAGAAGCCGTCCCCGTCGCGGAAAGCTGTTCACCAAACGGCAAATAACTATAGGTGTTGACGTCGCCTCCCGCAGCGTTGCTCAAATCGACAGTATCTCCATTGGCATCATATTCGTAATAGTTTGATGCACCCGTCGCATCGACTCGGCTGGCCAGTTCTCCACCCTGCGAATAATGGGCGACAAGAGTCCCATTGGCTTGATACTCTCCGACGACACTTGACAGACCTTGCGGGTCGACCAGATATTCAGTGCGCTGGCCATTGTGCACAACGGCGACCAGATTGCCAAACGCGTTGTATTCATTCACCCAGGTGTCAGTCGGAGAAACGACACTCGTCAAATGATTACGATCATCGTACGAGTAATTTGTGGTCCCGGACTCATCGGTTTTCGTCAGCAGACGACCGTCGGCGTCGTAGGTGTAGTTTGTCGTTCCGACGCTGGTATATTCATTGACCGAATTCGATGCATAGTCGGTTACGGTGCCATTATCGGTGACAGAGATCCGGTTGCCAGCGGCATCATACTGATAGACAATGGTACGCCCGTTTGGCAGTTTCACTGAGATTAATTGTCCCGTCGCGTCATAGCCGTAGTCCGTCTCGCCTTCCGCTGTCGTCATCGAGATTGTACGGCCAAGGTGATCGTACGCGTAATCAAAATGCGAGCTGACAGAACCATCCGGCGCGTGATTGACCAGGTTTTCGATCTCCGAGCGCTCATTGTAGCTATAGGTGGTGAAATCTCCATTCCCCAAGGTCCGCTTGGAGAGCCTGCCGAGCGAATCGTAGAGATAGGAGACAATCAAATTGCCGTTGCCATTGGTCGTACTTTCCAGGCGGCCTACGGCGTTGTATTGGTAATTCGTGACAAATCCATCCTGGGTGCTGGTTTGGATCAGCCGGCCACCCGCGTCATATTTGTAAGTCAACGCGCGTCCATCTGGGTATGCCAAGCTCGTCAGGTGACCAGTCGCATCGTACGTGAGGTGAGTTACCCCCTGTGGATCGGTCACCGAAATCAAGCGGCGGTGCGCATCATAGCTGTAATCCAAAAACGTTCCGTCTTCGTAAGCCGTATGGATCAAGAGATTCTTGGAGTTGTACGTATAAAGTGTCGTCTTCCCATCGCGGTTGACACTGACGGTCAAGTTTCCCAGGGCATCATAGCTGTAATGATTCTGGCTCTGATCAGCGGTGGTCGTCGTGATGAGATTACCGTGACTGTCATACGCGAACGAACGGGGGTTACCATTGGCATCGGTCACATTTTGAGTATTATTGGAATTCGGATCGAATTGACTGTTGACAACTTGCCCCAGCGGATCAACAGTGCGAATCGGATTGCCTTTGGCATCGCGGTCGATGGTGGTCACGAGGCCCGAATAGTTGATCGTTGTGATTTGCCGATTGGCGTCATAGGCCAGTGCTGTCACGCCTTCGAGTGGCGACTGGACTCGAGCGACTTGATCGAAAGCATCATCGGAAATGACCGCATGCTGACCCTCCGCGTCCGTCACGGTGATCTGGCCTAGATTGTCGTAGCTAAAAGTCAGAGCATCTGCTCCACCGTCTCGACTTCGACTGAGGAGCTTTCCCGATGCATCGTACGTGAAGAAGAGATGTGTTCCATCCGGATACGCAATGGATTGGACAGCATTCTCGCGAGTTGCTCCCTGTCCTGTGACGTACGTATAGGAAACCGTGCCGAACGAATCGGAGATGCTCAGCAAGTGTTCGCCCGATGCGTCGTAGGTAAACGTCGTGATTCGTCCGACTGGATCGGTGATCTGGCTGATTCGTCCCTGGGGATTATACGAGAAACTGGTCACGTCACCGATGGAATTGGTGCGGCTGACGAGTTGGCCGTTGCTGTATGCATTTTGAATGCGTCTGCCATTGAGTTCCTGCGTATAGTCCAAGTCGCCATTACCGAGGAATACGAATAACATTCCGTCGGTTTCACGCAGTCGATAAGTGCCGTTAACGATGGATAGCTGGGCAAAATCGCCGGGTGCTCCCTGGAAGCTGCCGTCCGATTGTCGCACAAACGTTCGAACGTGACCGCTGACATAGATGCCGACATTCCCCTGCGCATCAGCAAGCGCAAAGATATTCGTCGGGTCGAATTGTCCACGGCCGAATGCGCCGAGTCGATAATGGTCGGCAATGGTTCCGAATGCTCCGGCTTCTTGAACGACGACAGACAACAGTTGGTTGAAGTCCGGCGTGGTTTCACCAAGTGAACTCAAATAGGTGGCGGCGGTGTCGAGAATTTTCTGAAGATCACCCTGGGTTGTGCCAACTTCCGCGAGAAAATTCGGGTAAATCGCATCCCAGGCATCGGTGGGCACGGTCGGCGGGCGAAGCTGGGTTTTGAGCCCTGCCCAATTAATGGCCAGCCCGGGGTCGGCGACAGCGATCTGAAAATTGCTGGCCACATGAGCCCCCGTGGTTTTGGGTTGAAATTCTACAGTCAAAGATTGCCGTGAACCCGGAGGGAGTACGCCTGCCGGGCCGCTGGAATTGATCCCCAGTAGCAAGATTGAATCGTCCGTGAAACTGGTTGCTCCGGGGAGGCGGAAGCGTGCATTGTCGGAAGACAGCAATAACAACGGCGCCGGAATATCGGTCTCGCCCGAATTGGAGATCTCGATCGTGATTTCCCCACTTGTCCCCCCGCGAATAAGCTGTGGAGTCGACAAGACCACATTCACATCGCGCCTGACGCCGGAATTGACGGTGAAAAGATCGCTGGCAGTGGTGGCTTGTGGACCATTCGCGACTCGGACATCATATCCAACCGATGCTGGCAGTCCAGTCAAGTCAAATGTCGCGAACAAGGTATTCGAATCGCGATACGAGACGGACAGCGCCGTTCGGGTCAACGTATTCGGCGCGATCAGTTGGACGACCGAGTCAGGAGTGAACCCTGAACCCTTCACGGTAATCGTGGCCTGGCCAATGTTGCTACCGTGATTGGGACCGATGTTGCGAACTTCGAAGCCAGCGAAACGCGCATTCAGAGTGAAACTTTGCGGAGTCGGTGCGCCTTCGCGCCCCAGGATCACGATGTAATACGGTCCCGCCTGGGGATTGGAAATGACAATCTGCCGATTCAATTGCGTCAGATCGGATGCGGAGTAATCGAAATTACCAGATGTTGGAACTCGGCCAAATCCGACCAGGACATCGGCCTCCAGGGACACCGCGAAGCTGGCATCGAGCACGATGTCGGCACCGGCAGTCGCATCCACGCGATAGAGTAAAGTCTGATTGTTGGTGATGGTCGCCGTTGTCGGGGTGTCGAACGCGAGTGCTGGAGCCGTAATCGAAACTGTCGTGGCGGACGCGAGAATGTTATTCTCCCGGTTCGTATCGGCGACATTGTGCGTCGTGTCGGCAATCACGATCACGTGGTAATCACCCGCGGGCACATTCGGCAAGTTCGCACTCGCCACCGCATCATAACTGCCACTCGCGGACAATCCCGTGGTGTGTGGAACCCGTGCGAAGAAAATGTCGTCGGCACTCAAGACTTCATCGCGAGACAGATAGACCGCGTCGAACCAGTTACCAGCAATCGCAACAGAATCTTCGTTTCTTACAGTGAATGGGATCGACAGATTTTGCCCCACCAATCCAGACACAGGAGGTGTCACGGATTGCACCGCCAGACTCGCGCTGGAAGCCGTTGAAGTGAGCAAAGTCTGAGCTGCCTGAACATCCACGCTGAAGTAGGGTGACAAGCCGGAAATCAAGTCATAACTGCCCACCGCGCTGCCATACTGCTGGACTTGATATTGATCGCCCAGAACGGGACCAAATCCATTGGCCAGACTGAAGATCAATTGGCCACCGAGACCGGCCTGTCCCGTGACGGTCAGTTTGCCGAATAATCCAGATGCGGGCCGGCCGCCGATTTCTTGACGCAGGGAGCTCTTGCCGCCTCCCTGGGAAAAACTCCCCACGACAGCCAACGTGCTGGCAGGACCGAGCGTGATCGCCCCAAAGTTGATGAAATTACCCGTTGCGGTAAATCCGGCCCCGCCATCAAGCGTGAAGCTACCATTATTAGTGGCGAGGGGGGCGATCTTGGCAAAAGTGGCGTTGCTACCAGTCAGTGCAATGTTCGCCAGATTCGTCGTAATATTCGAACCGGTCGTGATCGCGAGCGTTGAGTTGGCACCAACTTCCCAGCTTCCCCCCGCCAGGGTCGTCCCGCTGAGTTGTGTGACCGCTCGCTGCAAGGAAATCGTTCCCGATTGAACATCGATCACGCCGGTGTTGTTGACGGCGACATCGATGGCCGCGATTCCGGGGCCAGCGGACTTCAAGATTGTGCCTGAATTCACGATCGATCCGGGAATCACCTGCCCTCCGTCGAAGAAGTGAACATCACTTTGGAAGTCAATGACGGCGCCCGGCAGATTTGTCAGAGTACTGCCCACAAAAGTATCACCAAAATCCAAGTCGCCGGTCCCCTTGACGATGATTTGGCCCGCATTGGCGATTGGGGAACGATAGAACAGCTTATTGGCGCTGCCATCGATCGTAATCGCCCCTTCATTCGTGAAGGTGCCGTTGCGGGAAAGCAACGTGCCACCCGTCCAGAAGAACGCACCGGCCGGGAAGTTCAGCGTCGCAAGCTGTCCGTCCCCCGTCAATTCCGCAGCCCCTGAAAGTTCGACGCGTCCGCTGCCGGTTCCGGTTATTTCCCCTGTTGTCGAATAATGTCCCGCGACAAGATTGATCGTGGCCCCCCCGGCGGCGTTCAGGTCGGCACGGTCCCACACCCCGCCTCCGGCCAGATTCAAGGTTCCCGAACGGGCCTCAATCGCACCCAATGCGCCATTGTTCAATTGCGCGCTGAATAGGGCGGTCCCCGTCCCCGTTTTCAGGAGCTTGCCGGAGTTGACAACTATTCCACCAAGTGACACTTGAGCCGCCCCTTGTAATTCGATGACGCCCGTGACGTCATTCGTCAAAGTACCATCAATGCTGAAGGGGCCGATGCCGGAAACAATGATCTTTCCTGTGTTCAAGACATTGGAGCGATAGAACGACTCGCCCGAGTCACCCGACAACGTCAGCGAGCCCGCATTCGTCAGGCCGGAACTGGCGGAGATCGTGCCACTGGTCCACTGGAAAAACCCATCCGGAAAATTGAATGTCGTGCTGGAATCGACTGCCGATATATCCGAGGTCAAAAGCAGTTGCCCCGCGCCAGTTCCGGTGAACGTGCCGCTGGTTCTCAGGTTCGCGGCGATTTCAAACGCTGCGCCATCGGAAATGTGAAATGTCGCACCTGTCCAGGTACTGTCGGTTGCCAGCTTCAGCCGCCCGGACAGAACTTCGATCACGCCCGTCGCGGAATTTGTCAACTGATCGCCGTCGAGGATCGAAACATCAGTTCCGGCGGACTTGCGGAATGTCCCGTCATTCTGAAAGAAAGGACCGAATCCGCCGCCGATGCCTGATTGTCCAAAATCACCGTTTCCGGCCAGGTCATACACCGCACCAGCATTATTGATCAATTTCGTACTGCCACCGAACAGCAGAGATCTGTCGCCAGATTGTACGATTGTCCCGCTGTTGATCAGCGTGGTCTGGAGTCGAACATCGGCAGCACCGGTGATCGAGATGAACCCCAAATTGGTGATTCCGGTACCGGTTCCAACCAGGGTACCGCTGAGCCATTGAAAATATCCGGACGGAAAATTGAGGGTTGCCCCCGCGCTGGTGGAACTCAGCGTTCCAGTCAATTCCAGATGACCGGCGCCGGCACCGATGAACGCCCCAGAAATGAGATAGCTGCCGCTCATCTCCAATACTCCAGACGCGCCCGTATTCAATGTGCCGCCCGTCCAAGCCCCGGTACTCGAAGCGTTCAATCGGCCGGATTCCACATCGAAAATTCCGGTCGCAGAATTATTGAGCGCAATGC
>JAQGHT010000981.1 GCA_028291565.1 Planctomycetaceae bacterium
TCGCGGTCCAGGTCGAGCTTCCCGCTGTCGAACCACCCTATAGTTTTCGCAACGAAGTCATGCCCGTGCTCTCCAAGGCGGGCTGCAACATGGGAGCTTGTCACGGCTATTCGCTCGGCAAGGGTGGTTTCAAATTGTCACTACGCGGCGCGAATGCCACGCAGGATTACGAAGCAATTTTCAGCGATGCCTTTGGCCGGCGTGTCAGCCTGCTGAATCCGACGAAAAGCTTGATCATCCAAAAGCCGGTCGGCGATGTGCCGCATCGTGGCGGAACCCGGTTTTCTCGGGAGAGTCTGTCCCATGAAATCCTGACGCGCTGGATTGAGCAAGGTGCGAAGGGCGACTTGGACAGCAAGGCCGAAGTCGATCACGTCAGCATCTCCCCAGAACGCTTCGTCATTGAACCGGGGATGAAGCATCGTCTGCAATTGATTGCCCATTACACGGACGGTACGACCCGCGATGTGACCCGGCTGGCGATCTTCACCGTCAACACGGAAGGCATCGCGGAAGTCGACGATGCGGGAATGGTGACTGCGCGGGAATATGGTGAATCGGCCGTTGTCGCTCGGTTTGAACGGAAATTCGCGGCTTCTCGATTGATTGTGCTCAAGCGTAACCCCAGCTTCCAACCGACACCGATCCCGACCGATCATTACATCGATCAGTTCGTCATCACGAAATTGAATGACCTGAAAGTCCGTCCGTCAGAATTGGCATCGGATGAGGAATTCCTGCGACGAGTTCATTTGGACCTGATCGGCCTGCAGCCGACCCCGGATGAAGTCAAGAAATTCGTGGCTGACTCCCGACCAGACAAGCGGAATGTGGAAATTGAAGCCTTGTTCCAGCGTCCCGAATTCGTCGATCACTGGTCCTTGAAGTGGGGCGACTTGTTCCAGAACTCGCGAACCCGAAGTAATGAGCCGGCGACGTATGCGTTTCGCGAATGGACCCGAGGAGCCGTGGCCGCCAACATGCCCGTGGACGAGTTCACTCGCAAGCTGCTGACGAGCAAGGGTGGGGTGTCCGATGATCCCGCCGGTACGTTCTTCGCCACGAGCAAAGACACGAACGAAACGATCGAACGAGTCGCGCAGGTCTTTTGCGGAGTTCGCATGCTGTGTGCGCGATGCCATCCCCATCCCATGTAAAACTGTACTCAGGCCGACTATTTTGGACTCCACAGTTTCTTTAATCAGGTCACGACGAAACCCGATCCGCGAATGGTCGGTGTTCCCAATCCTCGATCGGTCGTGCTGCAGCTGAACGCCGGTTTCTCGACGAATCCTCGCACGGCGGGCGTCCAGCCGCCGCGCTATCTTGGCGGTGCTGAACCGGCTCTGCCGGTGGACATCGATCGGCGAGTGGAATTCGCCCGTTGGTTGACTACACGCGAGAATCCGTATTTTGGCCGGAGCCTGGCCAACCGCTTTTGGAGCTATTTCTTCCATCGCGGTGTGATCGATCCAGTGGACGATCTGCGCACCACAAATCCGCCCGTCAATCCGGAATTGCTCGACGCCCTGACGAAGGATTTCGTGGAACATGGTTTTGATCCGCGACACCTGATGCGAAGTATCGTCACATCAAAAACTTATCAACGAAGCAGCATCGCCAATGAGACCAACCAGCATGACACGCTGAATTTCTCACACGCCATCCCCCGTCGGATTCCAGCGGAAGCGTTGCTGGATTCCCTGGTTCAGGCCACTGGCGTTCGTGAACAATTCGGCGGCGCTCCGGCGGGATTCACGGCAGCTCAACTGCCTGATGCAGAAGTCACGAGTGATTTCTTATCACTCTTCGGCAAACCGCAACGCATGGAAGCCTGTGAATGCGAACGCGATAACGACTCGAACATGCTGCAAGCTCTGCATCTGATCAACGGCAGTTCGATTCTGAAGCGGGTCGCGGATCCCAATGGCCGGGTGGCCCAACTGCTCAATCAAAAGCTGACCGATGAGGCTCTGATTGAAGAAATGTACCTATGGTCTATATCGCGCCGGCCGAAGCCGAAGGAACTGGAAGTCGGGAAAGCCCACTTCGCGGCCTATGGGGCCGATCGCGTGGCTGCGGCCCAGGACTTGATGTGGGCGATTCTGAATAGTCGCGATTTCCTGCTCGTACAATAATTCAGGTTAGAGCGGTTTAACCTTGCATCTTTCGGTGATGTGCCACTGCTTCACGACTGTAGGATGGGTCCGACATTGATTGATTCACCAGTGCTTGCGGAGCGGTGAAAAGCACTGCTTGAACGCCGAGTACAGCATTAAAGCAGTGGCACGATTGATCACCGCAAACCGGAATACTCAAGGTTAAACCGCTATCGCTGAAGGATCAGACCGGTTGAGGCCGGAACTCCTATAGAAAAGCAGTCGGCTGGAGATTCACGACCACATCAGTCACGTCAGGATGATTTCCCGGGTGGCCTGGACCGTGGCTTCGACGGTCTTCTTATTCGAGATCGTGACGGTGAAATGCAACGGAGTCGAATTTGAATCGAAGGCAATGACTGTCGTCAGGTGGCTTTTTCCGCCTGCCGGATTCGCGACCGTGCTATGGACGGTGATTTCATTATGGCTCGAATTGAAATGCCCTTTCACATGTGTGTCGTTTCCGGTTGCGGGATGAACGTCAAATGTGACGGCATTTCCTTTGCGATGAGCTTCGAGAGTCGTCGCTGATGCGCCGGGAATTGAAATTGTCCCGGTCAGCGAATCAGAACTCGATTGTTGAAAAACAACCGATCCCGTAAAAGTTGTTCCGTTGGTGCCGCTGAGGTTCCAGGTGCCGTCCAAATTAGGATAAGTCGAAACCTGTTTCCGTCCGACCGCTAACACGTCAACCGCGATTGCCGGGTCAGTGCCAAGATCCATGACGGCGGACAACAACGCTCGCTGTTCGAGATTCTCTGCAACACAACCGACTTGAGATTTCGATCTGCGCCTCTGCGAAACAGACGTTTTCAGGCCAAGTTTGTGAAACAATGTGTCCAAAGAAACCACATTCATTTTCAATTCTCCATCAGGCTACCCTCACGCGACGGTCGGCATCAGCGTGAATGATTCTGACTTGGCCCAATGGACGAAAACCACCCGACACTCGAACTCTAGAAGTGACTCCCCGCGAAGTCAATCCCCTAAATTCGCCTCAATTTGGTACGAAGAGAATCCGAATCAGCCGGCGCAACAGTCGTACGGTGACCACGAGACCAAGCAGTAACGCGACAAAATACAAGACGGGGGCCAGCTTCAGGACGGGAATGAATGCCGTTTGCAGAAAGCACAGATATCCGAGGAACGTGCGGTATTTCAGAAAGTAGGTGTAGATCGCCTTGTTGAGAAATCCCAGGGCTACCGCGCCACAGGCGACACCCAGCGGTCCGAAATCGAGATGCAGTGAAATCCAGGGCAACCAACCGGGTGTGTAACCGGTTCGCGCTGCGCCGGGGAAAAAATACTCGTTGATGATGATATTGCCATACACATACGGCTTTTCCGGAACAAATCGTCGAGGCACATATTCCCAGAGCGAACTCAGGAAGCCACCGCCATACATCGGACTGAATCTTTCGGACGTGCAGAGATACATGGATGCATTGTTGAAGTAGTCGTAGTATCGCAATGTTCCAGTCAGACTGTCGAAATTTCCCTGCAGCCACGGGGAAATGACAACCAGGGGAATTCCCGCCACCAGTCCCAGGCTGATTTCTTTCCAGGTAAATTGGCGGACGAAAAAGTTGTAATAGACTCCGCCCGCCAGAACGACACCGACCATTGCCGCTTTGGAACCGAAAAACAACAAGGCCACCATTGCCGCGAAGGTACCGACGAGCACCAGGACTCGATTTCGAGGTCGTGAGAAGTATAGCCAATTTAAATAGGCGAGAAACAAGAAGGTCTGCGACAGGACATACCAGTGTCCGGCAGCGGCCCGGCCATCCAGATAGGCGGTTCGTGGATCAGTGAGCCACAAGCTGCCCGCCGAGCTTTCGCGAATTAACAATCCGAAACAAATCACGCCACAAACAGCCAGCGCTATTGTGAATGCCTGGGCAGATAGTTGGTCACAACCGGGGTCTTTACCGAGCGCATTTGCGTTGCATTTGGGGCCCAATTGCAGTGGTCCAGAGCCAATTCGCGGGTTTCTCGAGAATTCCAGCGGGCCCAATAGACTTTCTGTCGCGGCCAGAAATGGATTGAGATTTGTGAGTAGAGGCCAAGTCAGGCCAATCAAATACAGTGACGTCAACAGGCTGGTTTGCATCCAGAAGTCGTCCGAAGACGTCAATACGCTCGCGATATCCTGGGCGATCGGCGCCAATCCGGCCATCACAAACAGTTGCAATCCCGGAAACAGCAACGGATGAAACAGAGTTCGGTATTTCCAGCTCACCGCACCGACACACAGGACGTTCAGCAGGCAATAGCCAACGAGACACCACTCCAGAGACGTCATTTCCGGCATCATGGCCGTCAATTTCCAAGGTTCAGGTTTCGGGCAACTTCGTCATCGCCGACGGAGAGTATATAATGAAGGGCAGATGATCCGAAACCAAAGACGAGCCGTTTCCATGGAAATGGGACTGCGAATTTGAAGAAACGCCGATTCCATGGAATCAGACCGATTCAGGCCGCTTGTATCGCTCCTGCCGTTGTCGCTGCATGATCGTACCGCGGACGACCGGGACCAGGTGTCATGACTTGACTTGATTTGATGCGCCTGTTCGCTGACTCCTTTGATTCGCTGCCCAATTTTTGGCATCAGAAGGTCGTTGAAAATGCCTGCTTTTGAAGTTCCTGCTTTTCCAGTCTTGCCGATTGCCGGTCTGCCCCCGATTTCCGACGAAGACCCTCTCGATTTGATCGAAGAGATTCAGCGGCTGAAAGAAGAGCAACAGGCGACAATTCTGGCTCACTTTTACGTTGATGGCGACATCCAGGACATCGCCGATTTTACAGGCGACAGCCTGAAATTGGCTCGCGATGCTACGAAAGTGACGTCGCCCACAATCGTCTTTTGCGGCGTCCACTTCATGGCTGAATCCGCAAAGATCCTCAGCCCGGAAAAACGCGTTTTGCTGCCCGATCTGCTGGCGGGATGTTCGCTGGCAGATAGTTGCCCGGCGGACAAGCTGGCAGCCTATCAAAAAGAACTCCGAGCCCAAGGCCACGATTTTCTAACGGTCGCCTATATCAATACCACGGCGGCCGTAAAAAGTCTGTGCGACTGGATCGTCACCAGCGGTAACGCGCGCGAAATCATCGACAGAATCCCAGCTGATAAAGAAATCCTGTTCGTTCCTGACCAGCACCTGGGGCGTTATCTGTCGGAAGTGACCGGACGCAAAATGATTCTCTGGCCAGGTTCGTGCATGGTTCACGAGGTCTTTTCCATCCAGGATTTGTTGCGTGCGAAACGCAATAACCCGGGCAGCATTGTCATGGCCCATCCGGAATGTCCCAAAAATGTTCTGGATGTCAGCGATTTTGTCGGTGGAACCGAGAAAATGCGCCGCAAGGTGACCGAAACAAAAGAACCGACCGTGTTTCTGGTGGCAACAGAAGCCAACATGATTCACCCGTTGAAGCTGTGCGGACCGCAGCACACCTTCATTCCGGTTCCAGGAATCATCGCGTCAGATGGCACAACGTGCGCGTGCAATCGGTGCCCGCACATGGCCCGCAATACACTTGCCGCCGTCAGAGACTGCCTGAAATTCGGAAAGCCGGAGATCCTTTGGCAGCCCTATTTCAAGGATGCTCAGGCGGTCTTGCAGCGTAGTTTGCTATAGGTGAAAAACTCTGCGGCTGTGAACTTTCGAAGTAGGACGGGTTTCCAACCTGTCCTGGCGATCGCTTCAAATTCTGTCTGTGACTCGTCACGGCGTC
>JAQGHT010000996.1 GCA_028291565.1 Planctomycetaceae bacterium
TCTGGTGTTTCGGCATTTTGACGTGCTCGCTGTTGTGGCCGTTGCCGTCAGTGTTCGCTCAGCAAGCAGTTGTCGCGGATGAGGCCAAGCCTGAGGCCAAGAAACCAGAACCGAAGAAGGAAGAGGCCAAGAAGGAAGAGAAGCCTGCGGCGGTAAAAGAGGCCAAGGCTGCGCCCCTTGTCGAGATAAAAGTTCAAGGGCGAATTCGCGTCGTTGGAGATGACAAGAATGGAGCGGACGACGATCCAGAAAATCCCGTGAAGGCTCCAGTACTACCACCGGCTCAAGTTGTTCCTGCCGGTCCGAGATTGAACCTGGCGAACGGCGGCTTCCTGCAGGGTGAAATCAAGGATTGCGAGCAGGCAAAGATTCTTCGCTGGCAGAGTCCAGGATTTGCGTCTCCTTTTGATTTTGCTGTGAATAGTATCAGCTCGGTCAGTGTGCCACTGGCGGCCAAGCCACCTCATCCCACTGGAGAATACTGTTTCGAACTTGCAGGTGGTGACATTCTGTTTGGTTCCCTGTTGAGTCTGAACGGAGAGGTTGCGGAACTGGACGTGTCTCGATTCGGCCGATTGCATGTGGCTCGAAAACAAATTCAGCGTTTGTTTCGCTGGAACGATAGCGCTGATTTGATTTACATGGGGCCAAACGGTCTCGGTGGTTGGGAATCGGCGAAGAATCAGGAATGGCGGGAGGACTCGGGCCACCTTGTCGCTGATAAAGATGGATCGGCCATTCACAGCCGGTTCGAATTGCCTCCGCAAGCGAGCATTGAGTTTGAAGTCTCCTGGACCAAGAAGCCTGATTTCGAATTGGCGTTTGGCGTCGATAACGACCCCAAATCAGTTCCCCGCTCGTTCCGGTTCGAAGTTTGGGACAGTGATTTGGTCATCCAGCGTGAAACGGATTCCGAAGCGGATTTGGCCTCGTTGCAGGAAATCAAACCCGGTCCCGGCCGAGTGAATCTGCAAGTCTTTCTGGATCAGGTACAAGGCCGCGCCATTGTGTTCTCTGCAAGCGGCAAGCAGTTGGCTTCACTCCACGTGCCCGATCCCAAATCGAAACCCAAGACCGGAATTCGAATCGCCAATAAACGGGGCGATTTGCGGTTGGAACGATTGCGGATCGGACGTTGGAATGGCGAAGTCCCGCGCGAAGTCGAAGCGGATAAATCCCGCATCCATCGTCCTGATGGAAGTATTGTCTATGGACAAGTTCAAGATTTTGATCCGAAATCGAAAGAATTCGTGCTCAAGGTCGAATCCGGCGAAACTCGAATCGCCGCCGGAGACGTGCAGAGCGTCGTCTTGTCGCAAGGGGACGAAGCACAGCCGCGTACCGTTCGCGCTGTGTTTCAGGATGGAGGGCGGATCAGCGGGGAATTGACCAAAGTGGAAGCAGGCCAGATTTGGTTGACGGCTCCGGGGATTCAAGAACCCTTGCACTCAGCTTGGACTGAAATGCAGTCAATGGTCATGTTGGCTCCGGAAGCGATTACCGCCGAAAAGGGAGTTCGCATTGGTCGCCTGGAAATGCTCGGTATGAAACTTCAGGGCCAGCTTGTGCCCAGTCCCAAACCATTGACGGCAAGCTGCCTGGCGTTTCAGCCGATCGGCAGTGCCACAGCCAGCCCACTTTTGTCAGACGCATCATGCAAATTGGTGTTTCGTGACCCACCGCCGCTGGTGAAGATCAATCCAAACCAGCCGCCGCCCGTCGTCCAAGCCGCGCCGCGAAATTTTCTACTGGCCCCGTTTCTCGGCAATCAACCCGGGGTAGCCCGCGCTGTGCCGGCCTCCAAGGGCGGCAAACGCTATTTGCACTTGCGGACTGGGGATACGATTCCTTGTGAAATCACACGGATCGATGAAAAAGGGATCACTTTCAAGACTACGATGTCAGATTCGACATTTGTCGGGCATGATAAGGTCAAAGCCATCGAACTGGCGAATGTGGCAACTGAAGCTCTGTCAATCAAAGTCAGCAAGATCAAGAGAGAACGTTTGCTCACTTTGCCGCGTATGCAACGTGACAATCCTCCGACGCATCTCATCCGCTCAATCAATGGGGACTATCTGCGTGGCCGCCTGACCGAGATGGATGAGAATAAGCTGACGATGGAAGTCCGGCTGGAAAACAGAGAAGTCAATCGGGAACGAATTGCCAAGATCATCTGGCTGCATGGTGATGAACTGGATGCGGCCAAGAAAGCACCAGCAGTGGAACCGATGGTCGGGACGTCACGCGTGCAAGTTTTACGGAGTGATGGGATCCGCCTCACGTTTTTTGCTGAAGGGTTGGAAGAGGATGTGGTGACAGGCAAAAGTGAAGTTTTGGGGGCCTGCCGCGCCGATTTGAAGCAAGCCGATCAGTTGATTGTGGGAAGTTCGATCGAAGTGGCCGCCGCCGAATTGGCATATCAAAAGTGGAAGCTGCAGCACGCGATCGAACCGCTGGCAGCGCGCGATGACGCCCCAGGCGAAGACGGGCGGACACCCGGAATCGAATCGTCGCTGGTCGGAAAAGCGGCGCCTGATTTTGAACTTGATTTACTTGACGGAGAAGGCAAGAAGCTGAAGCTCTCGAGTTTGCAGGGGAAAGTCGTCGTCCTCGATTTTTTTGCGACTTGGTGTGGTCCTTGCCTGCAGGCGATGCCGCAGATCGACAAGGTTATCGAAGAATTCAAAGACAAAGATGTGCAACTCGTCGCTGTGAATCTCGAAGAGACACCAGCGAAAATTAAGGCGACTCTTGAGCGTTTGAAGTTGAATCCGACCGTCGTCCTGGATCGCGATGGAATCGTGGCGAATCAATACGGCGCAACGGCGATACCGCAGACCGTGGTCATCGACTCGACGGGAAAGATCGCTCGCTTGTTCGTCGGCGGCGGTCCTCAATTTGAAGTCCATCTGCGGGATGCCATCTCGTCCCTCTTCCTGCCACCAGGGACGATCACCGAAGAAAAGAAGCAGGACGAAGAGAAAAAGACCGAAGAAAAACCAACCGAAAAGCCAGCTGAAGCAAACGCCGCTGAGGACCCGGCCGAAAAGCCAAATGAAGCAAAGGCTACTGAGGACAAGGAACAACCGAAGTCCTGACGACACTTACGTCGGTGATACCGATCGGTCGGTGGTAACCAATTCGAGTGCATTCGGTTGCGCATTTTGAAGTGGCGCTGTTGTAACCTTACCCCGAATGGGGTTACATAACAAAGCCCAGGGTCGCCATGTACCCGTGGCGCACCCTGGGGCGTCGGGAAATGGAAGATGTACCCTGAAAGGGTTACACACAATACCGATTGTGTAACCCTTTCAGGGTATTGTTGTATAATTGGGCTGATTCCCAGGGTGCGCCGTGGGTACCCGGCGACCCTGGGCTTTGTTGTGTAATCCCTTCAGGATAAATGAAACAACCCTTTTCGCCGTGAATCGAAATGTATTCGATCAAACACCTGTTGGATTACGGCCCCCCGAGATGGAGATGCAATAACAGCGCAACTTCAAAACTTGTGTTTTGGGCTTGTCTGATGTGGCGAATAAATCGGGTTG
>JAQGHT010001028.1 GCA_028291565.1 Planctomycetaceae bacterium
GAGCCACTGGAAAGGACAGACACGGACGGCCAACAACTTTCTCGCCGATGAGTATCCAATCCCAAGGCGTTGCGCAGCGATGTACTACCCCGAGCCCAATGTGCTCATCCCTATTGAGAGCACGGAGCCCTTAAGCAACTGCCCCACCTTTAAGCACACGATCATCAGCTTGCGTCCGGCCAATGCGGGGGTATAAGGCATAGCAGTTCAAACACGAAATGTGTACTGCGAGTAAAAGTACGTCGGGTCCATTGCGGGACCGGTCGCCCGGATAAAGTTTCCAGCAAACAGTTTTGAGAATCCAATCGAAAGACAATTGCAGGGCGACTGCCTCAAATTCTGCCACTTGCCGATTGGTGCCGGCCACCTTCTCGTGGTGACAGTTCGAAGTCGCCGCGACTCCCGCAGGATCGTCCATTTGCGGACGTAACATTGCAACCGGAATCGACTTCGGGCTCTCAATTTCTCTGCGACGACTGCCTCGCACTTCATTGTCATGCCCTCGGCACGTGTGTTGCTTTACTCGTTCGCCGGGTTGAACCATCGAAGTTGGAACCGCTGCCGCAGGTCTCACGAAGCATCGCGGGAGTGTTATGACAATTCAGGAAGCCACAATAAAGGTAGAAACCATGTCGAAGGCGATTTGGATAGTGTATCGCGACCCAGTAAGCGGCTTTGGCCACAAACTGGCGAACTCTCATTCTGACATGCGTCAAGTCAGTGCGCATCAGACGAACGATGAAGCACAGTGTGCGTACGCATTACCGGTAGGAGGCCGTTGAAATATGTGGATCGTACGCCTGGCTCTGCGCCGTACCTACACGTTTGTCGTGATCGCTTTGCTGATCGCGGTACTCGGTGGGGTTTCCATCTCCCGCATGTCAACAGACATCTTCCCGCAGATCGACATTCCTGTCGTCAGCGTCGTCTGGCAATTCACCGGAATGCCGGCTGACGAGATCGAGACGCGGATCGTCTTCCTGAATGAACGCATCTTGACCGCATCGGTCAATGATATTGAGCACATCGAAAGTCAGTCTCTTGATGGCGTTGGGGTCATCCGCATCTACTTCCAACCAGGAGCCCAGATCGCGGAGGCGGAGGCCCAGGTGACTGCCACCTGTCAAACGCTCCTCAAACTCATGCCACCAGGCATCACGCCGCCATACATCGTCCGCTACAGTGCCACCAGTGTGCCCATCGTACAGCTCGCCGTGAGCAGCGATACCCTGAGTGAGCAGCAGATTCTCGACTACTGCCAAAACTTCGTGATCCAACAACTCGGCACCGTTCAAGGGGCGCGGGTACCCAATCCCTGGGGCGGCAAGCAACGGCAGCTTATGGTCAATCTCGATCCAGATGCCTTGTACAGTCTGGGCCTGTCTCCGTCTGACGTCAGCACCGCCATCTCCAATCAGAACCTGATTATCCCGGCCGGAACCGCCAAGATCGGAACTCGGGAATACAACGTCAAGGTCAACAGTAGCCCGAACGTCATCGACGCGTTCAATGATATCCCAATTCGGACCGTCAATGGTGTTCCGATTTACATAAAAAACGTCGCTCACGTGGCGGACGGCTTTGCGGTGCAGACTAACATCGTCCGCCGCGACGGCCGGCGTGCGGTGCTCATGACCATCCTCAAGGGGGAAGGGGCCTCGACGATCAGCGTCGTCAACAGAGTTCTCGCGGCGCTGCCTCGCATCCAGACCCAACTCCCGCCAGAGCTGAAGCTGGAGCCCCTGTTCGACCAATCCGTGTTCGTCAAGGCGGCCGTCGATGGGGTACTCAAGGAAGGGGCGATCGCCGCTGGGCTGACGGCGCTCATGATCCTGCTGTTCCTCGGCTCGTGGCGGAGTACCGTGATCGTTGCGACCTCGATTCCATTGTCGATCCTGGCCTCGATCATCATCCTGTGGGCCACGGGCTATTCGCTCAACACGATGACCTTAGGCGGAATGGCCCTGGCAGTCGGTATCCTCGTGGATGACGCCACAGTGGAAATCGAGAATGTCCACCGCAATTTGGCGATGAAAAAACCTCTCCGCCGGGCGATCCTGGACGGGGCCGCGCAGATCGCGACACCAGCATTCGTCTCGACCCTGGCCATCTGCATCGTCTTCGTACCAGTGGTTTTCCTGACTGGGCCGGCAGCCTATCTGTTCACGCCACTGGCCCTGGCGGTTGTCTTCGCCATGTTGGCATCCTACTTCCTGTCCCGCACGCTCGTCCCCACGATGGTGCTGTATTTGCTGCCGAAAGAAGTCGAAGCAGAAGCCCGGAGTGATGCTGGTGAATGGACACACTCGCGACTCACGCTGTGGTCCGGCCTCCGCCATCCGTCATTGCTCCATCACGCATTCAATCGGGGGTTCGAGCGGCTGCGATTGAGCTATCATGGCATGCTCGATTGGGCTCTCGATCACCGCCTGGTCACGGTCGCCTCACTTGTCGGTTTCGCCACGGGTTCACTGCTGCTGTTTCCCCGAATCGGCCAGGATTTTTTCCCAAGCGTGGATGCAGGGCAATTTCGGCTGCATGTCAGAACTCCCGCGGGGACCCGCATTGAGGAGACGGAACGGATCTTTGGCCAGGTGGAAGACGCGATTCGCGAGATTGTCCCGGATCGCGATCGGGCCATGATCCTTGACAACATCGGGCTGACACAGTCCTTCACGATTATGGCCTACGTCGATAACGGTACGGTCAGCAACTCCGACGGAGAGATCCAGGTCTCTCTCAAAACGGATCACCGACCCACTGCTGCTTACATTTCGCAGTTACGCGACGAGTTACCTCGCCGGTTCCCAGGTTGCACGTTCTTCTTCGAGCCGGCCGACATCACCAGCCAGATTCTAGACTTCGGCCTACCCGCCCCGATTGACGTGCAGGTGGTCGGCGTGAACCGCGAGGCCAACTTGATTGTCGCTCAGAAGCTCCGTAAGGAAATCGCCCAAGTCGCCGGCACGGCAGATGTGCATCTCCACCAGATCACAGATATGCCGAACCTGCATGTGAATGTCGACCGAATCATGGCGTCCGAGCTTGGATTGACCCAACAGGATGTGGCCGGCAGCATGCTGGTGTCACTCAGCTCGACAACGCAGGTGTCGCCCAACTTCTGGGTCAACCCGACAAACCGTGTGAACTACCGTGTGGCCGTGCAGACTCCGCAGTATTCGATCCACTCGGTGGACACGCTGATGCGCACCCCGATTGTCAAAGTACAAAGTTCATCGCAATTCCCCTCTGGTCCAGGCGGGCTCGCGAGCCCAACAATTGCGGCGCCAGCTCATTTGCTTGCCAACCTGGCCGAATTGAACCGCGGAACCGAGCCGGCGAATATCAACCATTACAACGTCCAACCGGTATACGACGTTTATGCCAACGTCCAGGGTCGCGACCTCGGAGCGGTCTCGGCCGATGTGCAAAAGATCGTCGACGCCGCCCGACAAGAACTGCCGCGCGGCAGTTCAATCGTGATACGCGGCCAGGTCGAGAGCATGAACAGTTCGTTCTTCGGACTGGCAACTGGACTGCTGTTCGCAGTCCTGCTGGTCTATCTGTTAATGGTGGTGAATTTCCAGTCGTGGCTCGATCCATTTATCATTCTGACTGCGCTTCCTGGGGCGGTGGCCGGCATCCTGTGGATGCTCTATGCGACAGGCACGACGGTCAGTGTGCCGGCCCTGATGGGAGCGATCATGTGCATCGGCGTGGCGACTTCCAATAGCATCCTCATGGTCACTTTCGCCAACGAGCAACGGCACGAGGGACATAATGCCCGCAGTGCGGCTCTGTCGGCTGGAGCGACCCGGCTGCGGCCAGTCCTGATGACAGCGATGGCCATGATCATTGGCATGCTGCCGATGTCTCTGGGCTTAGGCGAGGGCGGCGAACAGAACGCCCCACTCGGACGGGCGGTCATCGGAGGGTTACTGGTGGCGACTTGCTACACACTGTTTTTCGTACCCGTCATGTACAGCCTGCTTCGACGTCGGCCACCGGCGCCGGAACCGAAGGACGATAACGATGACGATGTTGCCGAACCAATGATTACTCATTCGACATTTGTTAAAGGAGACGAAGTATTATGGCCCAGTCAGCCGTTGTAAATGTTGCTCTCGACCTGCGCCAGACGCGTGCGGTGGCTGCGGTTCCGGTCGCTGCCATTGGCGCGGAGCGGAGGCGAGCCGGAACGCGTGTTTTGCTAATCGGTGCCTTGATCGTTGTCGTACTGGCCAGCACACTCGTTGCGGGCACGCTGCAGCGGTTGGGCCAGCAGCAACAACTGGAGAACGCATTGACGCAATCGGCCACACAGTCGCCGCGAGTCACTGTCGCCCTTGCCCAGCGGATGGCACCGACGGCCGAGCGAGTTTTGCCAGGTAACAGCCTACCGCTGATGGATGCCGCCTTGTTTGGTCGCGCCACCGGTTATGTCAGCCAAAGGTTGGTCGACATCGGTGATCGCGTCGTGGCGGGTCAGTTGCTTGCGGTGATCGACGCCCCGGATATCGACGACCAACTCTCGCAGGCCAAAGGTAATCTGGAGCAGGCAAAAGCGAACCTCGTTAAAGCAAAAGCAGACGAAGAATTTGCCAAGATCGAGGAAGATCGCTATCGGCGTTTGGCTTCGCCCAAGGTCGTTGCTCCGGAAGTGTACGAGATCAAGGATAATGCATACAAAGTCGCGAAGGCCGTCGTCCTGGAAATGGAAGCGGCGATCAAAGTCAACGCGGCAACCGTCCAGCGGTTCACCGACCAGCAGGCGTTTGAAAAGGTCACAGCGCCGTTCGCAGGAGTCATCACGGCACGCTATGTCGAGAAAGGCGATCTGATCATCGCGGACAACACGAACCGGGAAATGTTTCACTTGATGCAGACCGACACACTCCG
>JAQGHT010001036.1 GCA_028291565.1 Planctomycetaceae bacterium
AAAGTGTTCTGTGTGACTTTTGGCATCATAGAGAATGATTGCCTCTTCGGAATTCACCTCTACGGAATCATCATGCCTGGGAGCGACAGCGCACCCGTGAATTGCTCGCGGACGCGGGAGTATCGACGCGGAAAAAATCAGCAACAGTGCCAGGAAGAGTGTATTTCGCATGAGCTGCGGTCCAATTCGAAGGGGAATTGTGTGCTTGGAACTGTCGCGATTTGCCGGCCAGTTCCGCGGTCATATTCTTCGAGCGAGGTACACTCTGTTTGCTTCGTAACAGATACATTCGTCGCAAGTACTACTGACCGTTGCAGAAAAGTGTGGTGCAATGAGTTCTTTGCACAGCAGACCAAACGAGAATCATGTCGTGAATAAACCAGGTTAGCGGATGCAATTCAACATGTGAGCAACTTTTGCCAGCCTTCATCGAATCTCGTGGCAATTAACGGCTTGCTCCGATCAAAGAAGGACGATATGATGATCGTTGCGCGCCAGAAATTTTGCCGGAGCCTTCCAGAATGTTACGAGTCCTCGGATCCCAGAAGAATCTGTGCGATGGCGTCACGCGACGCGAATTGCTGCATGCCGGCGGTTTAGGGCTGACCGGCATGGGTTTAAGCCAATTTCTGGCTTTGCGCGACGCCCATGCGGAATCAATCGTCGAAAATGCGATTGGCGCGGCAAATTTTGGCAAAGCCAAACGCTGCCTGTTGCTCTATCTTTATGGAGCCCCCAGTCAGCTCGAAACGTTTGACATGAAGCCGCATGCGCCGCTGGAAATTCGCGGTACGATGCAGCCCATTCCCTCTGTGGTGCCCGGGTTGGATGTCTGTGAATATCTGCCCGAGACAGCCAAGATCATGGACCGCGTGACGGTCGTCCGTTCGATCACGCACGAATTTCCTGTGCATGGCGTCGCTTTCGCAACGACTGGAATTCCCGCGATCGATGTCGCGATGGAATTGGCTCCGCACGACACACGGCATTATCCGTATTTCGGTTCCTGTGTTGATTTCATCACGCGACAGCGGGCCGAAGCGGCTGGTAATCCGACGCTGATGCCGCAGAACGTCGCGCTACCGTTCCAATTCAGCAGCCAGCGGACCGGCGAAGTCTATCGTGCCGGTCCTTATGCCGCATTCCTGGGCGGGGCTTATAACCCCGTTTGGACGGAATTCTCGGGCAAATCGAGTCGCACCGTCGTCAAAACGTTGCGGGACATGAAGTATGACGTGCCCGATCCTTACTGTGGCTGTACTACCGACAGCTATTTCAAGATGAGTATGACTCAGCCCCAGGAGCAGATGACTCTTGATCGGTTGAATCAGCGGCGCACCTTGCTGCAGCAGTTTGACCAGGAACGCCGTCAATACAGTGCGACGACAGAAGCGAAATCGTTGACGCGTTACCAGGAGATGGCCTACTCGCTCATTAATTCGCCACTGGTCGCGAATGCTTTGGATGTACGTCAGGAAACGCCTGCAACTCGCGATTTATATGGCATGACGCTGTTCGGGCAGGGCTGCCTGGCCGGACGCAGGATGCTCGAAGCAGGCACCAAGCTGGTCAGTGTTTTTTGGGACGAATTCGGCTTGGCGGGCGATGCCTGGGATACTCACTGGAATCATTATCCACGCATGAAGGATCAGCTGTTACCAGGTTTCGACAAAGCTTTCTCCGGGTTGATTCTCGATCTTGAACGACGTGGCATGCTGGATGACACATTGGTGGCCGTTCTGAGTGACCATGGACGCACGCCGAAGATCAACAGCGCCCAGGGGGGTGGCCGAGATCACTGGTCTCGCGCGTATTCACTTGTGTTCGCGGGTGGCGGCATCGCCAAGGGAAAAGTCGTGGGTGCCACCGACAAAATCGCCAGCGATCCGACGGAACGCCCGGTCTCACCGAAGGACTTGTTGGCCACGATGTATCACCTGCTGGGCATTGATCCTCACGCCTTCGTGCCAGATCGCAGCGGCCGTCAGATCCCGCTTGTGCCAGACAGCAACGATGTGATACCGGAAATGCTTGCTTAAGACTGACGAATCATTTCGAGCCGGAATCATTCGCAGGACGTATTATTCCCCCTGTCCGTCATCGCGCCAGACGGACCGGAATGTCCGTCCTACAGCCACGCGACTCCGTGGCGTGGCTTGAAATACCGACTGTTATTGCTTCGCCAATCCTTGCCCTCGCAGTCGGACTCTCTGGCCGGTGTGTGAAATCGGACCGGTCAGTCTGATCCAACCGATCAATTCCTTGTGACGCGCAAGTCCAAGGCGTGTCTGGAGAGTTGCGAAATTCGAGAATAATTCGCGAGTCGCCCGGCCAGCAACTCGGAACTGGGCAACGTACTTGGTAAGTTGATGCACGGCAGATGAGGGACGATGTACTGCGTGGCTTTTCGCAGTGGCTGTCCCGGCATCGCACTCAAATTACACAAGGAATGCAACGGCATGGCGCGCTGTCTGGTCACTGGCGGAGCGGGTTTCATTGGCAGTCATCTTACGGAACGGCTTCTTGGACAGGGGCATTCCGTCACCGTTCTGGATGACCTTTCCACGGGCCAACGTGATAACCTGCAAGGAGTTGAGTCGCATCCGAATTTCAAATTGCGGATCGGTTCGATCACGGATCCCGTGTTGTTGAACGACGTTGTACGTGGGATCGACGTGATTTATCATCTGGCTGCGGCGGTGGGCGTCAAACTCGTGGCGGACGACCCGGTGCGGACGATCGAGACCAATATCTACCCCACGGAAGTTCTGTTGCGGTTGGCGGTGCAAGGGGGCCAAAAGTTCTTTCTCGCTTCTACGAGCGAAGTTTACGGCAAGAATTTTAAAGAACAATGGACCGAGGAAGACGATCTGCAATTTGGAGCGACGACCCGGCCCCGTTGGGCCTATGGATGTTCCAAGGCCATTGATGAGTTTCTCGCCCTTGCCTACTACCGTAAATATGGTCTGAACGTCGCGATTGGACGATTTTTCAACGTTGTGGGACCGCGACAGGTCGGTCATTACGGTATGGTCATTCCGCGTTTTGTCGATCAGGCCCTCTCGGGTGGGCCCGTCGTCGTTTACGACGACGGAGGTCAGGTTCGATGCTTTGGCCATGTCCGCGAAATCGTCGACGTTGTTACGCGTTTGATGGATACGCCCGCGGCATTTGGCCAAGTTTTCAATATCGGCAGCGATCAGCCGGTGTCGATTAAGGAGCTGGCCGAACAAGTCATCGCGCGAGTCGATCCGAAGATCGAAATCAACTACATCCCTTATGGCAAAGCTTACGGTGATGACTTTGAAGACATTCGTCGCCGAGTTCCCGATCTGACGAAGTTGAAGTCAACACTGAGTTATTCACCCAGTCTGCCCTTGGGGTCGATCCTTGACGAAATCATTGCTTGGAAAAAATCGCAATGATTGCCAGCAACTGTCGAGCGCAGCAACAGAAGGGCTTTGGGAGAACGAGTCCTGCATTTGAAATTGCACTATTTGCTCGAATCAGAATTCTGTCTGCTTCGTTGAGACAGAAGCGACAAATGGAGTGAAATGCGCGACCGACTGCGGCAAACTCAATTCTCCCAATTCCAACAGCTATTGATGTGCCGCCTCTGAAGGGCAACAATTGCCATTCGCCAATGACGAATGACAAATGTCGAATGACACATCGTAAACCATGCAAGAACAATTGGTCGTCTGGAACGAAGAATCGGAACTGCTGCAACGGGCTGCTACGCCACGCATTGAATGGTTTCCTGTTCCTCGCCATGCGGCGGCTTTGCAACCGCTGATCTGGTTGCTGGCGTGCGTCCCAATTCTCGTCGCGTTGCTGCAGACGCCCTGGACCGAGGAATCCGCTCAATGGGGTTTGCGAAGCCTGCGGCTCCTTTCCGCTGCGGAATGGGGCGATTTCCTCGACCCCGGTGATACTCGGCCGGACGGCACCCTGCGTCTGGAATCTCCGTTGATGACGTGGATTTCCGCAGCTTCGCTGTCCAGTCTGGGACCGTCACACCTTGTGAGCGTGATTCTGCCGGCGATTGTTTGTGTGTTTGCATACGTCATGGTTGCCTATGCGATTTCATTCAGCCTGGGTGGCGCCTGGGTCGGCCTGTTAACCGCTTTTCTCGTGGCCACGCACCCCGACACCTGGCGGCTGGTGCACAGACCGACTTCACTGACTGTCGGCTTGTTGTGTTCTATTGTCAGTCTTTGGAGTTTCCAACGGCATATTGATAGCAAATCGACAGTCTGGTCCCGCTGGTTGTTGACGGGCAGCATTGCCCTGGGAGGCTGCTTTTTATCCCACGGTCCGCTGACGCTGGTCACGCTTTTTCTGAGCGTTCTCTACGTGACCAGTGTTCCGAAATGCGGAACGATGTCGCGGCGGATCATCCCGCTCAATCGCAAGGCCGGATGTCCGGACTGGCGATCGTGGAAGTCTTTCGCCGTCTGGCTGGCATCAGGAATGCTGATCGGCGGTTGGTGGCCGTTAATGATGAGCCTGCTGCATGGCTCTGAATTCTGGACGGTCTGGATCGGGATGGTCGCGGACGCTCCGGCAACTGTCATTCCGATCGATCAAATCCATAATTGGTCCGAGCAGGCGAAATTCTGGTTTCGCGAGACTGCGGCATTGATGCCACTCATGAGTGGTTTCGTGCTATTGGGCGGATATCGCATGTGGCGAATCGTATGGAAGAATCAAGAACCTGCTCAACGACGTGCGCAGTATTTCTTGATGCTCTGGATGCTTGCGGCAGTGGTATTGTGGCAATTTTCGCTGTTGGGTTTTGAGATTTCATTTCTCAAGCGATCAACCTGGACCAGCTATGTTGTATTGCCTGCTTCGATGTTGGCCGCAGGGGGCCTGCTGGAAATCGGCGAACGACGGGCGGGATTCGGGACCGCGCTGGCTGCGTATGGAGTTGGTGTGGCAGTGGCGGTCTGGCGCTATCGCGGACTCTGGCTGGATGTTTCGAAGTTCTGGAATCAGTTTGCTTTAGTCGTCAGTCTGGCCATCTTGTTCGGAGGCTGCTTCTGGTTGACGCTGCGGTTCATTTATGGAAATGAATTGCGGCAGCGCGGATTAGTCCGCGGCGGCATCTGGAGCCTGTTGCTCGTGCATTGCGCCTGGGGCATCAATTTACTTCCCCTAAACCTGGAACCACGCGTTCCCTCAGGACAACAGCCATTGCTGCAATTCTGGACGGATCTCAGGAATTGGCGTGGCGAACATCCTGAATCAATCCACGAATCCGGTGAACTCATCTTAATGACGAGCGACAAATCGCAACGACTGCAATATGTCGTTCAAAGCGTCTGGCCGCACCGGGAGTTCAAACGTGTCTCCAGTTGGGATGCGATTCCGCCGCCACATCCACATTCGGGTTCGCGGGTTATCGTGACCTACGGCAGTCAGGATTTGCTGCTGCCGAGTGCCTCGACTGCTGAATCTCCGCTGGTACCGATTATCGCCTCGCGGATCTATCGGGATGGAGAATTGACTGCGTACGAATTGCATTAATGTACGGCGAAAGGCCGACAGGTTCGGAGGCACTCGCCTGAGCTTCTTGAAGTGCCCCGGGTTGACAGCCATTTGTTTTGCTCTAGACAGATTCGCTGGATCTTCGCATATAATCCGCGGTTCGCGAAAGCCTATTTCTAACGAGGTTTGCGAATTCTTATTCGGTTACCGTGTGAGCAATTCCCGGGGCACGAACTGTTCATGGAGGACGTGATGACTCATCAGCGATTGACAAGGTGGATTTTAAATCAGCGGCGGTTGTTCCTGGCCGGAATAATTGCCCTCTTTGGTCAGTTAGCAGGGATTCAGTCCGCTCGGGCGGACGAACCTGAAAAAAAGCCGGCCGTCGTCGCGCCAGCAATTCCGGTCGAAAAACTGCTACCGGCTCGCACCGTTTTTCTAATGATCGACGAAGGTTTTGAAACGCATCAAGCAGCCTGGGACAAGACTGCAGCCAGTGATGCGCTTTCGAAAACAGGCATCTTTCAGATTGGCCAGCAATTCATTGACTCTTACGTCAATTTGCTGGATACGGAGGAAACAAAGGGCACTGGTCTGAAGCAAACTATCGGCGAAGTCCTGGGGACTTTGCAGGGACTCACCAACAAAGGCTATGCCGTCTCGGTCAGTCTGCCGGAGGGAAAAGGAGTGAACTGGCCCCATTTGACCGTGGTCTTGCCGCAAGGAGGAGCGTTTACTAAAACCCTGCTCAAATTGTCCACCACGAAATTCTGGGAAGAAGGCGTGGCGATGCCCGCCAGTGATGAAAATGCCGAGGATGCTCAATGCCAGGCCACCAAAGAAACCAAAGAGGAGCCGAAAAAGGACGAACCCAAAAAGGAAGATCAGAAGCCGGATCAGCCGGCCAAAGTCGATACACCTGAAGCCGCCGACAAGATGGAAGTCGAAGAATCTGTCTGGAAGAAAGAACTGATCGGCGGGCGAGAGATCTATCAGATTGGGGCCGAGTCTCATGGAATCGAGATTCCCGGATTCGACGTTGCGTTCTGGGAGGAACGCGGTCATTTCGTCTTCGTCATTGGGCTCAATGCGGTCAAAAGCACGCTGACACTGGCGGATGGTAAAGCTCCTGATATCACCACGAATCGGATCTGGAAAGAACTGCATCAAGGGCAGCGCGGATTCGACCGGCGAGGATATGGCTGGATTGATGTACAAGAATTGCGAGTCGCCTTTGACGACGTTCCCCTGAACGGAGAGGGTTTGGAGGGTTTCGGCGAGCAATTCCTGGAGATGGGTGGCGGTTTGCTCGAAGCATTTTCAGAAATCATTTTTCTGCCCTTTGAATTGTTTGGTCTGGCCCAACTAGACGTGGTGGATGTCGCTCAAATCAATCCGCCTGAAGGTGTTGATTTCATTCTCCCGCAAGAACAACCTGGATTGGTCGCTTTTGTTCCAGACGCGGTTGCTCCGGTCGCCGAAGAGCCGAAACCAGTGAAGGAAGGTGCCGTTCCGGCCGAGGCTGCGGAAGCGAAATTCTCACTCACAGTGAAGCAACTCCTCACTGTTCTGGGACTGGAAACGGTCAAGCACTATGCCTGGCAATCGGGCTACAAAGGGCGTGCGCTTTGGTCAGAATCGTTCTTGTCGGCTCCTGGACCGAAACGCGGTCTGTTAGGGTTCTCGGAACAGCCGTCAATCCGTTTCGACCAATTGCCGCCCTTGCCCAAAGACACCGTGGCGTTTTCGGCGACGTCCGTCGATTTGAAGACGATTCGTGAGTCTTCCATCCAACTCATCAAGAGTCTGGGGCCGACCGTGAGCGGCATTCCGGTGGACAAGATCGAGCAGGAAATCCAGAAATGGCAAAAAGAGAATGGCCCCCTGTGCGAAGAGCTCGTGGCCGGTCTGGACCCTCTGGTCTGTGTCTACAATGACGCGACGAATGGGCCGCTGTCGTTCGGTCCCGTTCTGGTCTGGAAAGTGAAAGACGCCGTGCGGCTCCGCAAAGGACTCGAATCCTGCGTCGCAATCCTGACGGCGCCGTCTCCCAAGAAGGCAAAAGAGATCGCTGAAAAGGAGGCTGCACTCAAGGCGGTTCCGGAAGTTCAGGCTAACGTGGAACCGAAGGCAAAAGCCGACGAAAAAGTGGTCGTGAAGGTCGTGGCTGATGTCGAAAAACCAGCGAAGAAGCCAGCAGAGGCTGTAGACCCGGCCGATCCGGACGTCAAACCTGACGAGGCTGCACCCGAGGTCGCAGTCCTATCGACGGAACTGAACTTGAAAGCCGTCCGGAAGACGCGCTATGGTCGCGAACTGGTCGGCCTGCAGATTGAAGATTATCCCCTGGGAATTGCCTATACTGTGGATGACAATTGGTTGGCAATCAGCTTCAATTCACAGCTCCTGGAAGCATTTCTGTTACGGGTGGATGGCAAGTTACCGCATTGGGAACCGACCGCAGCACACCGTGATGCGATGCGCGATTTGCCCGATCAATTCACTTCGATCAGCGTCGACGATCCCCGAACGACGTTGCCGGCACTCGTCAGTCTGGGATATTGCGGTCTGACGTGGCTTGAAGCGATATTCCAGGCCGAGGGCGCTTTGCCGAAAACCAAAAAAGTCCTGGCCGACGTTCCCAATCTGCCGCCAGCCGAACTGGTCATACAGCCCTTGTTTCCCAACGTGACAGTGACGACGGTGAATGACGCCGGAGTGCACTGGTACACGCGAAATTCACTGCCGTCAGTCTCGTTTGGGAGCTACGTCGGCGGATATGTGATGCTGGCGCTCTTCGGTGAAATGGGATTGCCGATGATGATTTCGTTCTAAGAGGCTGCCCCAAAAACTGGACCGACTCCCCTTACCCCGGTAAGATTGTCCAGCTTGGGGCTATTACTCGAGCAACGTTTATGGCGAGGCGATAATCGGGATGGCGAGGCTTCCAGGGAGTTTGATTCCAATCAGAAACAAAGATGTGTCGCAAGCTCCTGTTTCACCACATTTTCCGCAAAGCCGCAAATAAGAATGCTCAGTGGGAACCTCGCCCTCCCGGTTGCTGGCTCGGCGTAAGTCATTAGCTGGTAAAACTCTTGCAACTTACAGAGATGATATCAGCCGAAGTATTTGCACAAGCCAGAGGCTTATGCTACGACAAAGCGGAACAATCTCGCCGGACCGTCCTGTTTTGCGCAGCGACTGGGAAATGTTCATAGAATTCAGGACCCGGTTGCGAACTTGGAAAGACAAAAGCACTCAGCCGGATGGTCCAATCATTGATGACAATCTCAAACATCCGCGAAAGCTCGCATCAGTCTTCCATTTGGCGTTAAAACAGCAAATGCTTGAAACCACCTTAAACAGCGCACTTCCCAACTCAAGAGTGCGACAGCGGTTGATCTCCGGCTTCACTCTCATCGAATTACTGGTGGTGATGGCCATTATTTCAGTCTTGATTGCGTTATTGTTGCCGGCAGTGCAGCAATCACGCGAAGCAGCCCGAAGAATGCAGTGCAAAAACAATCTCATGAATGTGGGCCTGGCCCTGAGTCAATATGAGATGTCGCACGAGCGATTGCCGCCCGGATCCGTGAATGCGACCGGACCGATCAAGAATGAGCCGACCGGTTATCACATGGGCTGGATCGTTCAGATTCTGCCTCAACTGGATCAGCGAAACGTCTATCGAAAAATCGATTTCTCCGTCAGCGTTTACGATCCCAAGAACGCGCCGGCGACTGGCATCAAACTGTCAGTCTTAACGTGTCCGTCAGACCCCTTGTCCGGTCCCGACACGAGTTACGCGGGCAATCATCATGACTCGGAAGCGCCCATCGATCTCGACAACAACGGAGTGCTGTTTTTGAACAGCAGCATTCGCTTTGACGAAGTAGGCGATGGAACCTCGAACACCATTTTCATTGGGGAACGCATTCGAGGTTCCATGACTGGCTGGGCGTCTGGAACCCGAGTCAGTTTGCGAAATGGCGGTGCTCCGATTGGTAGCGAAAAGCCAAACTCGATGGCAGCGCAACCAGCTGGTCCCCAACCAATTCCCCTGGCTCAACCGGTTCCAGCCAACGCTGTGAATCAGGGGCTACTTAAAGTCGGTGGGTTCGGAAGTCACCACGTGGGGGGCTGTCATTTCGCGCTGGGTGACGCCAGCGTCCGATTCACGTCCGAAAGCATCGACCGGACAGTCTTGAAGTACTTGCTCAATCGCAATGATGGAAATTTGCCCGCGGACTTTTAACAGTCCGTTTGTTACTTACCCAGCGATCCGTCTAAATGCAGCACGCCGACCTTGGTATTTACAGAGCCTGCGAAATGAGTGTTGTTCGCGGTCAACGTGACCTTGAACGGCGCATTCTTGATTCCCAATTGGGAATCAGAAACGTTCGCCCGGCCTGAAAGCTGAGTTGGATCTTTTCTGCTGATCCGAGCTCGGACATCGAATGTATCGCCACCGCCCAAATCGGCGGACCCGGTGATCCGGCTACCATGTTGCTGCAGATTCAGTTGGCCACTGAGACTTCCCAGTGTCGGAATATCGCTGATAATGACCGTCCAGGCTCCGCCGATTGAGGGAGGTGGAACCGCCTTGCTGGCCATCGGGGCGTTAGCAACAGCGGCCCCTGTGCCCGACTTGATACCTGTTAGCGTCGCAACAGACCCGACAAACGGGGCCCTGACATCCCCCGTAAATGAAGTCGGTGCCAGATTGCCTTGTGGAAAGGTGATCGAGATCGATAGCCGCACATCAACTGGAAAATCCGGCACCGCGATCCGAGGGGATTTCGCGGTCAATTCATTGGGGGATTTCTTTTTGAACCTCCCCACGAGTGTAAACGTCTCCAACCCTTCGATCGCGACGACCGACGTCACCTTGGCTCCATTTTGCGTCATTGTCACCGTGCCAGAGCTCGAAAACTCGCCAGTCGATGTGACATTCCAGGTTCCTTGAACGCTTGGAAAGTGCACAGGCTGTGCCTTGCGCGGTGCAACGATTCCGACGTCTGCAGCATCTGTGTGTTCGACAACTCCATTCGGATTCGCAGCAGACAATAAGGCCCGATTTTCGAGCTGTTCGGTTTCGATTCCCCAGCCATTTCGCAACCTGAGGACCCGCTTCGCAGGCCGCTCGGAAACACCATTGAAGTATGGCAACCACTGAAGCCAATTCCAGTTACGCATTCGGATCCCTCTCCTGTTGACAACCGGCTTACAGTCAATGATCAATCCCGAGTCCTGATCGATCGACCCACCCTCCGAAACTCGCCCTCACAAGGACGCGTGCAAGGGCTCAGGGGCTTTCGATCTCATCGAACTAGACACGGCAGGACAATCTTCTTGATTCAACCGTAGGGATCAGCTCCACTCAAGTCAACGCATATTCCCCAGTGTGAGGCGAATTTCCCACAGCAGGGAGATTCGTTCCACCGCAGGAATCGCAAAGATAGAAAATTGCGGTCTCGCTAGAAAGGATTAACCCAGCGTGTTCAGGCAGTGAAGCTCCTGCCAAACTGCTACCGCGATCGGCGACCACAAAAAGTAGCGGTTACCAGGGAGCTTGATTCCGATCGCGTATGAAACAGGAATTGCAAGCTCCTGTTTCACCAGACTTTGAGCAAAGCCACAAACAACAACGCTCGGTGGGAACCTCGCGCCTCTCGACTGATGTCCGGCTCCGGAGGGGCGACGCACTGAGCTCTTAGCTAATCCGCTTGTGTCTAAAACGCGGGACCTCCGCGGGCATACAGGCAGACGCTGTAAACGACGACGCAGCCGACGACGAACGTACCAAATACCAGGACGGCGCGGGCCAATTCGAGCTTCTTGCGGGCGATGAATTGGCAAATCAAAGCCACAAACAGGGCCATGAACAACTTGAAGCCCAGGAGGCCCTTGAAGCCCCAGTTATGATAAAACCGCAGGGCGATTGGATTGGATTCGACGAAGTGAATTTCGGGGTGCACCAGCAACAGATACGTCATCGTGAAATCCAGTGCACTGACCAGAATCCACCACGCGGTTTCCGTCTCCAATAACGGCAGTTTACCGCGGTGCAGCGATTTCCAGAGGTATTTTGTGAACTGCTGCAATTCATCCACTATGAGTCTGCCTCTGCTGGAAGTTTTCCGAAAGGCCTCGTTATCTCCCCGAGGAGACAAGCCTGGAATGCTGTGACCGTATGTTACGTTTGCGGTGAAGCGCGAATCGATGGACATTGACTCGAACGCATACGCTTGCGCATCTGGCTTGTTTCTGGTCCTGATTAATCCGTTTCAGGCTGGTAACGGACTTTGAAACGCTCTCTTCAGCAATTCTAAGCTCTGCGGTACCGCTTCGCGATAATCGGCTTTTCCTTCGAACTCCAGCGAAACATAGCCGCGGTATCCGTGCTTTCTCAGGATCCCTGCGAGACGCGGATAGTCCAGTTCCAGGGTGTACCAGGTACCTCCCCCGAAATAGGTCTTGGCCTGGACCAGAACGGCACGCGGCGCCAGTTGTTCGAACTGTTCGTAGGTCTTTTCCAGAAAATTGCCCGTGTCCAGAGTGACCTGCAGCCAGGGGGATTTCAACGCATCGACGACTCGCAGCACACCGTCCGCAGTCCGCCCGAGACCCCAGTGGTTTTCCAGTCCCAGGATGACGCCGCATTCTTCAGCCTTCGGCAACAGTTTTTCTATGGAGCCAATCACCCAGCCAAACCCGTCGTCATCGGAATAGCCTTCCAGGCGGGGTTCAATGCCTTTATTCTGCATCAATTCGTCAAAATTCTTGCTCGTGCCCCAGCGGCCGGTATTGATGCGAATCGTGGGAATTCCCAGCTTGTAGGCGATTTCAATGCATTTCAGCGTGTGCTCGATATTCTTCTGGCGAAACGCGGCATCGGGACTTACGAAACTCTGATGAGTCGACAAACCCATCAAGTCCAGGCCATTCACGAAGGCCCGGCGTTTCAGATTTTGCAGATAGGCATTGGATTCCCCTTCCATCTGAACCTGCAACAGTTCCACTCCGTCGAAGCCCATCCGAGCCGCTTCGTCGATGCATTTTTCAATCGTCAGCTTCGAATCATCGCGAAACCGCCAGAAAGAATAGGTTGAGACTCCGATTCGGTTTCGAGTCACGACGTCCGGAACTGGTGCGTCGGCCTGCCCCTGGGGGAGAGAAAGGCACTGGGTTCCCAGCAGTGCGGCTGCACCAGCCAGGAATTGGCGACGATCAACTGCCGAATGAGATTTGAGAATCATGTTTCACTTTCTGTCGAATCACTTTCGTCAGCCACCGTAGGGGTCCGGCCATTGTCCGTGCCGCAGTTACAAAGAACCGGAAACCATTAATCTTTCGCCGTGGCGGCAGCGGTGCGTGCGGATTTTGGGATACTTCACGCGGACATAGTCTTGGAAGGCTGCTGGGTCTCCCGGGTTTCCGGCGAACATTTCATAGTGCGTGGGAATGACCAGACCGGGTGAAAGGGGGCCAGACAAATCGGCCGCTTCCTGATAGGTCATATTCCCGATAATGCCCGTCGAAAGTCGTTTGGCATCGCGCCCGTTGATCGGCAGCAACATCAAATCAAACTTGTAACGGCGGAGTTTCGTTTGCAAACCCTCATACCAGACGGTATCGCCGGCATGATACCACTTGACGCCATTCGCTTCAAAAATAAAGCCCAGGTACGGATACCGGCCGCTCTCCGGATCCTGATCGAGAAACTCGTGCGACGCCGCGACAGCCGAAATCTTGACGCCACAAACGTCGGCAGACGTTCCCTCATCGAAGCCCACCAGGCGGTCCAATGCGACTGGCAATTCCAGCGCGAGGCGTTCCCGCAGCAGGTCGGGTACAACGAATTTGGCTCGCGGAGATGCAGCGGCCAGGGCTGGCCAGATCGGTCGATCAATGTGATCGGCGTGGTCATGGGTGCCGCAAATGATGTCCGCATGTTTGATGAGCTCAGGAGCGATCATCGGCGGAATCTGGCGACCGTCCAGGTCGGACAGAAACGGATCCATATAGATCACCGTTTTGCCAGCCTTGGCCACGAAACTGTGCTGTCCCAACCACCACAAGGCCAACTGACCAGGTCCAACCTCGCAGGAGTCAATATCACGAATCAGCTCAGGACCCGAGGAGACAATCTTTTCGAACGCATCAAGCATGAAATCGAAACTTTCCATGAATTGCAAGTTTTATACTGTTCGCGGCGACGAATGAGATGTTTGACAATAATTACCGCCGCGATCGAATGTCTCATTCTTTACCGCGTCGAGCATAGTGACTGATGTTTTTTGTATATAAAAGTAGTGCAAAGGCCGTGGACCCACTGGGGCGAGCCCGGTGGCGGAGAACCGATACAATGGCTCTCGGCCACAGCGTTGAGCTCTCATGATCGTTCAACCGCGGCCGCCTTCGCAACAGGTTTCGCAAATCGTGTGACATTGCACGCACTGCAATTTGGCCCGGATTTCCATCAGCGAGCCTCCGCAGACCGGGCATACAGGGCTTCTCGGAGCTTGAAACTCACACGAACTTTCACGAGTGACGTTCGATCGTGCGACGTTTGATTTCAGTGCGACCTTTGCCGATGCATCGGTCGCGCTGTTCTCGTTCGCTTTATTCATTTCGTACCTCTCCGAGTTCCACGACTCGATGCTCTTTCGCCGCCTGAAAGACGGCTTCCACCAGCGCCAGTGTTCCCAAATTATCGCGGCCACTGATCGGGGCTTCCCGCTGGTACTTCAATGCCATTAGAAGTTCGCCCATCGTGCCGCGGAATGCATCGGGAAACCACACTTTATTCCATCGAGGTTGAAACCAATAGTCACCCCGTTGGCAGGTTGTGAAATCCAGCGTACTGGGTGTCGGAGCCGGATAGCTGGGCCAGCCAATGGTCCCCCGCGCCAGCCCCTCGGTTCCCTCGACACGCCATCGAATGCCAATATCCCCCTGGCTGCCCTCCCGCACCGGTCCTGTCCAGACATCATCCCAACTACTGGCGCGACAGCCACTGTTAAATTCTAGAATGTACAGATTGATCCCATCGGTATGGGGAAACTTCGTCCGCGGATCGGGTCGCGTGCTGGCCATCACGCGCGTGGGATCGCCAAACCAATAGCGAAAGCAATCGAGATGATGGATCGACATGACGAACGTCGAGAGTGAATGCAGATCGCGGCTCCAGGGCATCCAGTGCGGAATGGCCCGCATGTCGATGGTGCCCAGCACTGGCTCTCCCAGGAGACCCCGGCCCAACAGGCTTTTGCAGGCGCGTACCGAATGATCATGCCGCATGTTCTGATTGACCGCGAGCGTAATTCCCGCGGCTTCGCAGAGTTGCACGATCTCCAGGGCTTCGGTGTAACTCATGGCGAGCGGTTTTTGCGCCAGAATGCCGCGCACATGCCGGGCATGCTGCACGATATCGCGAATGATTTCGGGCTGATGTTGCGGAGGGACACCGATATCGAGCACTTGAATTTCTGGGTTCGCCAGCATGTCTCGATAATGCGCATAGCTCGAGGGAACCCCACGTACCAGCGCGACTTCTGCGGCCCGCGCGGGATTTCGCGAAGCGATTCCCAGCACGCGAAACCCGGCCTGTTGATAGGCGACCAGATGGCAATCCCGAATGATGAAGCCCGCGCCGACGACACCGATCCCGAATTGGTTCAAATCAGGATCCAGGGGAACTTCAAAATCCAGATCCAAGTCGTCAAGAACGCGCAATGGTGCCATGAATCAATGCCAGGTAGAAGAAACGGACGTGGAATCCCCCCATTTTGCGGAGTCCCGAACAAATTGGAAAGCCTCAATGCACTGGCGAGCGTCCGGTGCCCTGCCTTTTCTGTTTGCAAAGAAGATCCGCCGTCACCGCAATTCATCAACGCATATTGTTGCGTCGCCCCAGGCGTGCTAACATCGTTTAACATCGCATGCAAAGGGTCTTGGTGTCACAGATCGCGGTTCTCGGTGGTTGTTTTTCGACCTCGTCAACCTGTCCGAAATCCAAACTTGCGATTTTGCAGTGCAGCGAGTGCCGATCGGAGTGCTCCCTCGATCCCGATTGGTTTCTCGGCTGGGGAAGAATCTCCGTCAGGAAATTGGCCATGTTTGGCATCAATCAGATCGAAGCTGCGAACTGGTCGCGGCGGCAACTCCTGCGGGTCGGAGGCCTCACGCTTGGCGGGATTGGGCTGACCGACCTCCTTCGTTGGCGCGAACTTCAGGCAAATTCGCTGCAGGCTCAGCAGCCCGTCCCGCGAGCCAAGGCGTGCATCTTCGTCTATTTGTTTGGAGGTCCGTCGCAACTCGAAACATTTGATTTGAAGCCCGAGGCACCGGATGATTTTCGGGGTGAGTTCCGGCCGATCAGTACCAACGTCTCGGGGATTTCCATCAGCGAACATTTGCCCTTGCTGGCCGGTCAAGCGGACAAGTTCACCTTGATTCGCTCGATGACTCATGAGCACCCGCGGCATGGCTGGGGATTGCATCATGCCTTTACCGGAAAAAGACATCCGCGGCCCGATCTGGATGCCCCTCCCACCCCGGATGATGACCCGGGACTGGGAGCGATGGTCAACTATGCGGTGCTGCCGCGCGGCGGACTTCCGTCAGCTGTGACGCTGCCTCGCTGGAACAAGTTCAATGATCTGCCCGATGAATACGCGGGAGAAAAAGCCGGATATCTAGGCAAGACCTATGATCCGTGGCTGATCAGCGCGGATCCTAATGCTCCCGATTTCGGAATCTCGGGAATCGATCTACCGACTGGTCTGTCGGCCGGACGATTTAGTGAACGTCTCTCTTTGCGACAGCAATTGAACGCGGGGCTAGACGGTCTGCAGCGATCCGCCCTGGGACAACGTCAGGATCTGCTGTACCAACAGGCGGTGTCGTTGATTACGTCGCAATCCGCGAGGACGGCGTTCGAAATGGGCCGAGAATCAGAAGCGACGCGAGATCTTTATGGCCGGCATCCGTTCGGCCAGGGCCTGCTGCTGGCGCGACGCTTGCTCGAAGCCGGCACCACGCTGGTGACGATGAACTGGCACAATGACGGAAGTGATGTGAAATCCCCTTTCTGGGACACTCACCGCGACAATTTTCAGACGTTAAAGCAACGCCTGCTGCCACCGACTGATCGCGGTCTGGCTGCATTACTGTCCGACCTGAATCAACGCGGCATGTTAGATTCCACTTTGGTTGTCGTGTGCGGCGAATTCGGTCGCACACCGCGAATTGGCCGTGTTGTGATGAACGCGGCGACCGACGCAACCGGCCGCGACCACTGGCCGCATGCCTATTCCACACTGATCGCCGGTGGCGGAGTGCGTGGGGGTCAGGTCCACGGTGCCACGGACGATCGAGGAGCTTATGTCACCCGAGACCCCGTCACGCCCCCCGATTTGATCGCCACAATTCTCTGGACGCTGGGAATTGACCGTGAAACGATCTTACTTGACCGCCTGCGCCGTCCACATGTCCTCTGCGAAGGTGAGCCTGTTGAATCTTGCGATGAAATGTCAGAGAATCGATAAACCCGACGGTTCGGATGCGACCGTGCGCATTTTGACATTGCGCTATTTTGATGCGGAACAGACATATCGTCCAAGAATCTCGCCCCCACTGACCCCGCGTCAGTGGAGCGCTGATTGGCCAGCTAAAACAAATGATTCGAGAAATTCCTCAACGCTCATGTCTGGTTTGCCCTCTGCCGCCGCGACCAAACCGCGTTCTAATGATTGCGCGTGTTCTCGCGGCGGCAGAGGGGCAAACCAGACCACACGTTGAGCCAGCATTTTTCAGGGGATTTGATTTAGCCTGCCAGTCACCGTTCCACCGACACGGGGTCGGTGGTGACGTAGTGCCACAGAAATAGCGCAACTTCAATACGTGCGCACCAGGTCATATTCAATCAACGAAAGCCCTCAATGCTGCTTCCTCGCATAGTCGCGATCGTGCTTTTTCTCAATTGTGCCACCGTCCAAGCGGCGGAAGTCACCACGATTGCGGGCAACGGCACTCACCCTTTGTCTGGCGATCGCGGGCCTGCCGCTCAGGCCGGCATTGGCGGACCGTTTGGTGTGACCATTGGTCCCGATGGTGCGTTGTATATTTGTGAAACAGAAAATCATGCGGTCCGCCGGATGGACCTTAAAACGGGAGTCATCACAACCGTCGCTGGCTCGGGAAAAGAGGGCTACAGTGGCGATGGTGGTCCCGCAATTCAAGCGACGTGCCGTGAACCGTACGAAGTCCGTTTCGACAAACAAGGTAACATGTATTTCGTCGAAATGAAGAATCACATCGTCCGCAAGGTCGAGGGGAAAACCGGCCTGATTTCAACCGTCGCGGGGACAGGTAAGCCCGGCTTTTCAGGCGATTTGGGGCCCGCGACGAAGGCTCAGTTGAATGTTCCGCACTCAATCACGCTGGATGCAGAGGGAACGATCTACATCGCCGACATCGGCAATCATCGCGTGCGAGCCGTCGATCTGAAAACAGGCATGATCAGGACGTTATCCGGGACTGGCAAAAAGGAGCCGACCCCGGATGGAGCGGCTCTTGAAGGAACACCGCTGAATGGACCGCGGACCCTCGATTTCGACGGCCAGAACTCCCTGCTGCTCGCGCTACGCGAAGGAAATTCAGTTTATCGTATCGACCTGAAATCGCGCACGCTGCACCATTTGGCGGGAACCGGAAAACCAGGCTATGCGGGTGACGGTGGCCCCGCGATAACGGCCGTCCTGTCAGGGCCGAAAGGAATTGCCCTCGGACCGCATGGCGATATTTTCCTGGCGGATACCGAGAGCCACACAATTCGAGTGATTCGCAAAACCAGCGGCAAGATTGAAACGCTGGTTGGCGACGGCAAACAAGGCGATGGCCCGGACGGAAATCCGAGACACTGCCGCTTGAACCGGCCCCACGGTGTTTTTGTGGATGCGAATGGAAAAGTCTACATCGGAGACAGCTCGAACAATAAAGTCCGAGTCTTTATCCCATAAGATTTCCGCTGTCTTGACATCTTGGACAGGCCGGTCAGGGACTGCGTGCAATG
This sequence comes from Planctomycetaceae bacterium, assembly GCA_028291565.1. GTDB lineage: Bacteria > Planctomycetota > Planctomycetia > Planctomycetales > Planctomycetaceae > JAKFVC01. Next base: position 18,572 of record JAQGHT010001036.1, read on the forward strand.
GCGTAAAAACATTGCAAACTTCAAAAAGCATCAGCCAGTGTGTCGGTTTGTGATTGATTGTCACACTTTGGCCGAATGGCAAAAAAGCAACCCCTCGGAGCCGGGCACCCGAGGGGTTGCACTTGAGTTGGGTTTTACACGATGCGGCCCCCTGAAAGGGGCGCCGTGCAAAGGCCCGAAAACCATCTCGACTAGCTAAAGCAAATCAACTTGAGGTGTCCGCGAGTCTCGACGAAACTCGCGGGCGGGGATTGGATTTAGAAATCACCGAAAATTTCACCGCAGTCACGGGTCGAAACGGCGATGAACGTCGCGGCTCCAATGTTTTCGCTGATGAAACGGACTGAGCCGTCACCCATGACGAAATTGGCTCCCCCCACATGGAAGGCGTAAATTTCGCTGGAGTTGTTGACGTTAATAAATGCCGGACCATTGCACACTCCAGCGCTGGGGCAAAACGCCGACGCTGGACTGCCTTGCGTCGCCTTGCTGCAATTGTTGTTAACCATTCCGTCAATGGTCGAACCGTCTACCGCTCCTGAATTGCCCGTATCGGCCCAGCCCCAACCATCTGAAGAGGTGACGCCAGGCAGTTGCTTGAAGCCTCTGACCCACACACCGGGCTTTCCAGCATCTTCGCAAATCATCAGAGTATTGGATAAGCCATCGGTGACCTGCGCCAGCCTGGTTTCCTGCGTGGACTGCATGCAGTTGGCCCAGCGGCTTTCGCTTTGTACTGGAGGCGTGGCCGAGTTCTTGCCAATATTGACGTAGGACAACGGAGATGTCGGCATCGGCAGTCCCGCCGCATACCACACACTCGCTCGGGTGCCGCTCAAGGCCATGTAATCGATCTGACCCCAGCCACCCGGAGGAACGGCATAGCCACCCGCACCGTTCCAGAGGTTATTTGGCGGTGCCAACGTGTTCGGATCGGTGCGCGCATTCTGCGGCGGAGCACTGGGGCAAGTCCAAACCGGCATCTTAACTGTTGTTACGGGGAAGTTCACCGGGTCGGCCCAGCTGACGTTGAAGCTCAGTTGAGAATACGCGGGAGCTTGATCGAGATATGGCAGCACCATCGAAGTCCACGAAACAAAGTACGGAGTATTCGGGAACGTGCCCGCGTTTAGACTGATTTTTTCCATCGGAAAGCAACGATGCGTCGATTCGTAATTGTACAGTGCCAGACCGAGCTGCTTCAGGTTGTTTTTGCACTGCGAACGTCGAGCGGATTCGCGGGCCTGCTGCACGGCTGGTAACAGCAATGCGATCAGGACCGCGATAATAGCGATTACCACCAGTAGTTCGATCAGCGTGAAGCCTGCTGATCTTTTCGTCTTTAGCTTTGGCATACGTGCCTTCCTGCGTAAAAAACTCTGCGAAATTCGGATCGGGAGCCAGAAGGTGCTCCAATGAATTCGACGGCCCCACGAGGACGCATCGGAATTTTTATGGCATCACTGTGATGGGTGGAACGACGTTACTTCCGGACTGGACTTCGAATTTCAATCCCGACGTCAGGGGGTCCTGGTATCTGGCTGGTAACAACTCGGGACCCGGTCCCGAATCCTTGTCAGTGGGATCGAGCGGTTTTGTCCAGGAAATAGTCACTACGTACGTTCCTGGCTCAACTCCCGGTTTCGCACCTTCCGGCACGTGTGAGATCATGGAGAACTCACCCTTGTCATCAACTTTGCCGTAAGCTCGAATGATTTCGAGCGACGATTTTCGCTCTTTGCTTCTGGCCTCGTCCTGGGGAATAAACTCAACAATGGCCCCAGGTGTCGGATTGCCCTGAAACATCACCTTTCCGGTCACCGAATGCAAATTGGTTAGACCAGACGCATCTGACGATGAGCAACCCATCATCAAACCTAGAAGAATCAGCAAGCACCTTATTGATTTTCCGGGCACATGTTTGTTTCTGGTCGATTGTATTTTGATACACACGATCACGCCTTCAATTCAAAGTCGCCGCGCTGGCGGCACGATCGTCACGATTCGGGAGAATCCGCCTAGTTCTGCAGGTTGAATTTGAATTTCAAGGAGCGGAAAAACCGGGCGATACAAGCTCCGCGAAGTATCCACGCGGCGTGTTAAGAAGGTGTGTACGTCGGATTAACGATCCGTTAAAAATGGGCTGAATCCAGCAATTTCCGCTGATTCAAATGGGCGCCATACGCGAATTGACATTGCGTTAATTAAGGGCTGTTTAGAAACAACCACTCGCTTGGCAAGAGAAAATTGCCAGACTGGTGCATAAAAACGAAAACACGCCCCAGATTTGGGGCGTGTTTTCGTTTTTATGTGCCGAGTATTCAGCCGCACGAACCAGTTCTGATTGACTTCGTGCGGGTGAAAATGTCACGCCGGGACAATGACGACGTCTTGCAGAGGCACCAAACCGTCTCGCGCGAAGAACGGTCCCTTACGGAACATAAACGCGGTGTTCGGGAATGATGACCTTGACATTCGGCCCTGGAACTTTATATCCGCCGTGCTCGAAGCCCTTGCGACCAAAGTGCCCGTCAAAAGCATAGGGGCGCCAGGCCCTGCCATCATTGAAGTACCAATGATTGCCATTCGTGTAGTACCAGCGTTTGTCGGCAGCGTTGTAGGTGCTCCAGTGACCGTCGTGGTACCGCCAGTGATCTTCCATCACTACGCCTTGGGCCGAAACCATCCGAACACAAGCTGATTCAATCACCAGAGCGCTGCCGGCGAGTGCGATCGCCACGAAGGCCGCAGTCATCCACTTCTTCGCAGTCCACATAACAAGATTCCTTCTGTAAATTACCATTGACGATCCATCGAGAGGATTCGCATCAACCGCAGTTGTTGAGGGCAGTTCTCATGCCGAGACCCCGCCCCACCGAGGAAACGAAGAAATATCAGAAGAATTCTGACGTGCAAAGGGGGAAATCACCTCAAGCGTCGTCACTGGGGACTCGTCGCGAGTCATTTGCGATAATTCACTGCAAAAAGCTTGAGCGAGATTTGCAAACTAACACGTTTGTCATCTGAAAGGGCCGCTGATTTGTGCGAATTGAATTGCCCAGTCACAGTGATGCAATCTGATTCTTCAAACCAGCCGCCGCAAGGACACCAACTGGACGCTTGGAGATCAGATGCAATTGGCAGATGGGCTGTTAGCGTCCAGCGATACCGCGAATTCTCAGTTGAGAAATGGACCTGGCATAAGTCTTGGCACAATCATCCCGAGCGCGCGGGCGTCCGGTTCCGGATTCACCTCTTTATCGAATGAACTTTCGGATAAAGTCTTCGCCGAGGCCACAGGCAACGTAGTGCCGACGGCACATTTCGATCTTGGTATGCACATCTTCCCAGGCGACGACCCGATCGGCGGCGTCCAGGTAAATCATGGCTCCTGAGATATTGAAAAAGGTGATCATTTCTTCGACTCCCTCGTCGACAACCAGCGTGTGAACCTCGCCGGGCGGTTCAAAGACATAACTGCCTGCCGTCGCGATCCACGAATGTTCGAGGTATCTCCAAGAACCTTTGATGACATATCCATGTACGGGAGCTGGATGCCGATGTCGGCTGAGAACTCCTGATTTGCGAACTCGCAGCAGGTTGCACCATTGTCCGTTCGTTGTGTTCAACATCAACGGGCGAAACCACACGTCCGGTGCCTGCGGCACCCAGACTCGTTCATCAACAGGAATGGCCAGCGTCACAATTTCAGGAACCGCATCGGGGGGAATCATCATGGTGCAGTCTATCGGATGAAATGGTTGAAAAACGGTTTGGCCGGATCAGCCTGACTGGTTTGATCCGTTGGATCGGCCAGACCTGCCCGATCGGGGGGGGCGGGGGCACCTGCCAAGCGATGCTCCTGGTGACATTGTCCCGCAACGCTGGATGATAAACGTTGAATCGGCAGTTATCAGTTGGCCGGCGATTCTTTGTCGCCCACGCCAGTTGGCGCAGTTTCCGTGGCACAAAAACCATGGGACTTGTGCGATCCGTCGCAAAACGGCCGCTTCGCCGAATGCGCACAACGGCACAAAGCCACATTCTCTTTGCCGGTCAGGTCGAATTGATGTCCCAGATGATCGATCAGTTTGAAGGAGCCTGTGATCAAAATTGGACCGTTCTCACGAGTCTTTACGATGACCTCTGACATTTTGCAGCCTTACCTCTATGCAGCGCGTTTGCGGGCTAACCGGCGTGCTTCCCGGTCTCCGGGGGCCGTCTTCCAGCGCTTATGCAGCCAGAAGTATTGTTCGGGAGCGCGACGGACGGCTCGTTCCAACGCCGCAGTATAGCGTTGTGTGATCTCCAGAATGGGATTATCGCTGGTAATCTCTGCGGGATCAATCAGTTCTTCGACTGCGAGTTCAAATCGCTCCCAGTGCGGGCCGCGTTCCTTCAACCGCCGCGAACATCCGACGCAAATTAATGCGTTGTATTGTTGAGCCAGCAGGGCAATCGTCTTCAACGTCGAGGCCGGCTTTCCGAAAAACTCCACAAAGATTCCGCCTCGACCGGCATCCTGATCTCCCAGCAGCGCGAATCGGCCACCTTGTTCCAACAATTCCAGCATTGCGTCGAAGCAGCTTTTCTTGGCGATCAGTCGATGACCGGTATCCTGTCGAAAGCGGGCAAACCAGTTTTGCAAATAGGGATTATCCAGTTCGCGCGCCACGACTCCCATGCGAAAACCAAACAGGCCGAAGACGGAAATGGCCATTTCCCAATTGCCAAAGTGGCCGCTCAGCAGCAAGACAGGACGGTCCGACAACAGTGCGCGGACGGCCGTCTCTTTATTTCGAAATTGAATGATGTCATACGTGTTGTGCAGATGCAGTTTACGCGGCAGATGGGCAATTTCGGACAGCAATCGAAACAGATGCACCCACATGTCGAAAATGATCTGATCGATCTCGGCAGCGGATTTTTCGTTCCCAAACGCCTGTCGCAGGTTCTCGCGAGCCACATGGTAACGGGTCAGCTTACGTGGCAGCAGATAGCAAATGACCCAAGCCAATTGATTTGCCAGGCGGGCACAGCGACGCGGGGACAAGATCTGCCAGACACACAACAACAGACGAAACGCGACATATTCGAAGCGATGCCGGAGATCAAGCCAGTTCATGCGGTGCTTTCACAACGTGGGGGCTTCCATCATTTGCACGATATCGCTAGCCATGCGGTCAATGAGTTGCTGATAGGCCGTGGCCAATGACTGCCCGACTTCTGGTGCGAATTCGGAATTGGAAATCAACTGAATGTCGCTTTGCGAAATGGGGACTCGCTTCTGAGCCAGGATCTCGCCCGTACGCAGGTTTTCCCAGCGAACCTCGATCGTCAAAGTCATTTGCAATTCACGTGGGTCGTCATAACGCGTTTCACCGAGGACTCGTTTGCGCGTGTTGAGAATCTTGCCGACCAGTTTGGTATCAGCCGACGGTTCGTCGACGATCCGGAACGGAGTTCGATTCTGGATTTCTTTCTGCACGGCCTCGGTCAATTGAAACTCAAGACCCCGGCGATCTGACTGGGAGGTGAAGATGGGGATATAGACCGATTGGATTTTCGATTCAAACCCATGTCCCATACGGTAGCCGCAGCCCACAGCCAGCGTGCAAATGGAAAGACATAAAACCACCAGGCAGCACACAGGAACGTGTCGGACAGGCGCCACAGATTTCGAGCAAACGGCGCGCAGTTCAAGCCCCAATCCGCACCGCCGCAGCGTAGAGCGAATCCAGCGCACCAACCAAGAGCATCTTCCGTGATGGCTCAAGTAACGATTCTCGAAGAGTTTTCAAAACATGGCGCAGTGGGAAATCCGATTCCCACGCAGCTCTCTTCGGTATTGTATCGTCTGCGCGAATGACTGATAGCCCGAATTGGCGAGATGCGAATGGGGAAATTCGATCATTGCCAGCTCAATCTGAACGCCAATCTGCTCTGTCGTTATGGCCGGGCGCGCCCCACTTCATCTTTGCCGCTAATCTGTTCGATTCCTCCGCCAGTCTGACCTTCCACGAATTCAGGATCGTCAACCCTGCGCCGAATGGGTGGTGCGTCACCGTCTGACTTGGGTCGATCCTCGTCAGTGGGTTCAGTTTCCGGAAGTGTTTCCAGAGGCGGATTCGATTTTCCCGGCGGCGGCACCTGCCGGCCTCGGCGACTTGGGAATTGAGGATCTTCCGTTGCACTTCCCTTGGGAGGCGGCGCTGTTAACCGAGATTTCTTGGGAGTCAGTTTCGGCAATACGCTCGGTGACTTCTTTTCGGCCGATGGCACCTCGGCCGTTTCGACTTCAGGGTACTGATCGAGCATTCCGGTCCAGTATTTCGGTCCCAGAACTTTCAGTCGCGCCAGGGCCAGTTTCGTATACTCACTGTCGGGGTATTCCTTCACGAGCGTCTCACAATAGATCGTTTCGGCAGCAGGTTTCATGCGACCTTTGTAGTATTGGGCTCTTTCCCAATAACGCTCGGCACCTCGTTCTCGGATTTTAACCAGTTCCGCTTTCAGACCTTCCTTATCGGGCACGTTCGGAAACATGTTGAGTGTGCTATGAATCAGATCGTCGGCGTCAATCAAGTCTCGATTGTCGTATCGCGGACCTTGATAATTAATCTGTTTGACATACGATCCCACGACGAAAGCGGTTTGTGAGTGCTCGCTCTTGGGATATTCACGGCGCAAAATGTCCAGGTAATGGTCCGCATCGCGGTAACTGTGCTTCCGAATGTAATAAATCGCCGTCAACATGACGGCATCATCCGCCAATGGTCCCATCGGATCGTGAAGCCACACGGATTTCAAGGCCTTCAAGGCATTACCAGGTGTATCGAACAGGGGCCTGGATTTATCGTAGAAATTGGGTGCTAATGGTATGGCAGTGGGCAGCTCTTTGCGTTTCACTGCTTCTGGATCGGTCACATCGGTCGCACTGACTTGCAGCAATTCATCGGTCTTTGCGGTTCCATCACCATTGAGCCAGATCGCGCCAATGGAAAACAGACGGCGTGTTGACTTTTCGAGATACCTGGTTGAGGGATATTTCTTGATCAATCCGTCATAGGCATCTTGAGCCCAGGCGTAGCGTTTATCGGAAAAATAGCATTCGCCCAACATGAACATGGCATCTTCTTCAACAGGATAGTCGTAGAATTTCTTAACGACCTGTTTGAAGTCCTTCGCCGCGCCTTCGTAGTCCTTCTTTTCGTATTTGACGAGCGCCGCGTCATATTCAGGCAATCCCAATTCAGGATCGATGATTTCGCGTGGCGGCTTTTTCGCGAACGGATTCTTGAAAATTGTATTTGGTGGTTCAGGATCCGGACGGTTTGCGGCAGTCGACATCGTCGGGTCTGATTTCGACTTGTTGGATGCGGAATTCAACGAGGCGCAACCACTTGCCACGATCAATACGCACAGACACCCCAGCGACCATGCAGTGAGGCATGGCGGGGATTGACGGCAGTATTGAACAGACGACGCGTCCATGCGTCAGTCATCCTTAATCAGGTGACAAAAGTGGGGAAACGGATGTTTTCAGGAGGCGAGTGAACGGAAGTCAGGAGTCTGAGACTTAGATCGCGAAGGGATTGAGAAACTTCAAATAGCCGAACATTTTCGGTCGCTTCCCCAGAACATGGCAAATCGTCGGCGTCATAATGCGTCGCAATTCGCGATGTTGAGTGGGGGAAACAACCAGGCATTGCCAGGTTGATTCCTGGCCGTGCAGTAATTGATTCAAAACGGCAAGTGTTCCGGGTTGCAATGGACGAGCATGGTCTGCTTCCGGATGACAGGTGGGGCAGATCAGACCTCCTTGTCCGACGCTAAAATCAAACCACACATCTGGTGCCACCGGCCGGCCACATTCGGCGCAGCCATCCAACATTGGTAATTGTCCGATTTCCTCCAGGATCACTAACTCCCAGCGGAGAATCGCCAGTTCGAGAGGCATCGTGCCTGAGAACCGCTCTAAACTCCGCAGGGCTTCCGTATATAATTCGAGATGGGGATCATTCAATTCGGTCAGGCTGTCGAGCAATTCTGCCAGATAGTATCCGGCATAGAGACTCTCCAAGACTCCCGATTTGACCACAAATCGTTTCTGTAGCTTTGCTTCTGTCAAAATATCCAGACTGTCGCCTGATTTCTGAATGAAGACTATATTAACAATCGTCAACAGGTCAAGAGCAGCTTCAAAAGCACTCTTCAAACGTTTAGCACCTTTGGCCACCGCCGCGACCTTCCCGAAATCGCGCGAATAGAGCGTGACGACCTTGCTGCTTTCGCTCCAGTCTGCCAGCCGTATTACCAGAGCTTCCGTTTTCTCCATCGACACGAATTAGCATTCCTTTGAGAGTCGAATTCGACGAAAGTGGTAGTTCTCGCAGCCGAAGTCGCCAGACCTTGGTCCGGGTCCGAAAACTGAATTAACAGTCGTATTCTCCAGCGAGATTGCGAACAAGTCGGCGGGACAGGTCTTCAATCCGTCAAACCCTGAGCACAGACAGGTTGAAAACCTGTCGCACTTCAAATGTTCATAACCATTAATCGAAATGGCTACAGAATCATTCACAGCATCGCCAGAATCGGGAAAGACTGACAGTAGCAGATCTGGAGCACAGAAAGAAGAGGGATCACACTGTTCGAGTCTCACCAAGTGCGTCGGTGCAATAACCCAAAGTCTGCACTTCTGCGTTTGTATTGCAGCGTCAGTCGGCACGGGCAGGCAAAGTATTAGAGCGCTGTCACTGCACTCGCAGGACAGGGGCCTGACGTGGTAAAAAAGAAACATCTCCTCAAACGCCTTATGTTCCTGATGAGATCGTTGAATTGACGCGGATTATTGCGGAAAGCAGGAACTTCCATTTGCTCGCAGTTACCCGAGGTCGGTAACTTCGGACACAGGTAGGTGGTAAGAACACATCGCCACGTTCATTTTTCCTCGAGTCATTCCTTGTGGGACGCCATGACTGAATCAAACCCCTCAAAGAAGAAACGTCTGTCCGAGCAGGCTCAAGCCATGGAGTTGCTAACTCAGGCTCGCGACATCCTTGCCGCGCGTCTGACTGAACGGGTCCTTGAACTCGGCGGCGACCTGCTGGACGATGCTCGTGGAGAATCCTATGCGGGTGAAATCGATTCGCTTTACGATCAGATCGGGACGCGTCTGAATCAAGTTAACACCATGCTGGCCGGCTTGCCAGCGGCGTGTGATGTGCCCGCGACTGAATCTTTTACAGCAGCTCCTGGATCCCCGGAAGGACCGCATTTTGTGGTCCAGACGATCGGCCCAACCTCGGAAAACACGGGCGAACTCTACATCTCAGAAGATCTCGCGATCGCGAAAGAATCGCCGCCAAAACCTTGTGAGCCTTCCACTTACCCTTTATTTGTTCAAGACATCATCCGGCGCGACGCGGCCGTGGCGGGACGCCGATTGGCCACTGTGTTAGACATGACGGCAGAGCGCGGGGAACGCTGCGCACAGCGGTTTCGGGAACAACTCGATCGCGACCCCAGCTTTCTCGGCAAAGTCCAGGAACTGCGTCGTTCGCTGCATTCAGGAGCGTCCAACGAAGCTTTGCTGTTGCTTTGGGAATGCTTCGGCTTGCAAGGCGATGAATCCATTTCCGCGATGCAGACGCTGCGCGGCTGGTTGTAATGGTATGCCGGTCTGAGCTTAGCCCGGAAGATTCC
>JAQGHT010001058.1 GCA_028291565.1 Planctomycetaceae bacterium
AAACTGTGGGCGAACTTCTTCGGTCGCGGGATTGTTGATCCCATCGACGACATGCAGGTCGAATCGACGAACACGCACCCCGCAGTGCTGACGTTGCTGGCGGATGAATTTTCCGCGTCTGAGTTCGATCAAAAACATCTGATCCGCTGTCTCTGCAACAGTCAGGCTTATCAGCGCTCGAGTCAACCATTGCCGGGGAATAAAGCCGACGATGTGTTGTATAGTAAAATGCCGCTAAAGATCATGACCGCCGACATGCTGTACGATTCACTGGCAGTGGCGCTCGGACATCAAGTTTCAGAGGCTGCGCGACGCGGAAATAGAATGGGCAAGAAACAAACCGGCGGGCCGCGGGATGAGTTTCGCAAGTTCTTTCATGCCGATGCGGATGACGACGCGGGAATTGTCGCGGAATACACTCATGGAGTCCCCCAAGTCCTCCGGCTCATGAATTCCCGCCAAATCAACGATACGAATTCAACCGTCGCAAGTTTCATGAAAGTGGCCAACCAACCGGACAAGGTGATTCGCGGATTGTACTTGACCGTTCTTTCACGTGAGCCCGAAGCGGGTGAAATCAAGCAGGCGAAAAAGTTTGTCAGCAGCTCTCAGGATCCGGCGGAAGGCTATGGTGATCTGATGTGGGCACTCCTGAATACCAGCGAGTTCTTGTTTAATCACTAAATCTACGGCAAAAAGTTCGTTGCTGCTCAACCAAATAAAGGCGAATTTCCCATGTTCAATTCAAACGATTTGATGCTTTCCCGACGCGAATGGCTGAGACTTTCAGCAGTGGGAGCGTTGAGTGTTCCGGTCTCCGGTTGGCTGGATGTTCTGGCAGCGCATGCCGCCGAACGTTCGACCTCAAAGCCGAAGGCGAAACACAAGAGCTGTATCTTGTTATTCATGGAAGGTGGACCCAGCCATATCGACACGTTTGATCCGAAGCCGGAAAACAAGACCAGTGAAATCAAGCCCATTTCGACGTCGATTGCCGGTGTGCAGATCAGCGAGTATTTACCGAAGTTGGCCACGCAAATGCAGGACATGGCGCTGTTGCGCGGGATGTCTACCAGCGAAGGCAGTCACGGGCGGGCACGCTATTACATGCATACTGGTTACCGTAGCGGTGCCGGCGGAGTTGTCCATCCGAGCATCGGGGCGGTGGCGTCCTCGTTCCTGGGCAGCGAAACTGACGAACTGCCCAACTTTGTTTCGATCGGGGGCCGCGCCTATGGTTCAGGGTATGCGGGGCCCTTCCACGCACCAATTGAGGTGGGTAATCCCGAAAAAGGCATTGAAAACTTGAGTGTGCCGGACACACTTCCGGCCTTCGACAAGCGAGTGCGATTGCTGGACGAAATGGAGAAGAACTTCGTGGACCGAATGCAGATCGCCTCGGTTGATGCCCACCGCGCCACGTATCAGCGCGCCACGGCATTGATGCATTCCCCAAAATCCAAGGCGTTTGACATCAGTAAAGAGCCGGATGCGTTACGTGACGCCTATGGTCGAAACGGCTTCGGGGATGGCTGCCTGCTCGCTCGGCGGTTGGTGGAACAAGGCGTTTCATTTGTCGAAGTTCAATTGGGGAAATGGGACACACATGTGGGTAATGGCAAACGGGTCCAAAGTTTGTCTGAACAGGTTGATCCGGCCATGTCGACTTTGATCACAGATCTGAAACAGCGTGGACTGCTCGATTCTACTCTCGTCATCTGGATGGGTGAATTCGGCCGCACTCCCACGGTCGGAAAACGGGGCGGCCGCGATCATTATCCCCGAGCGTGGACCAGTGTGATGGCGGGCGGGGGGCTGAAGCTTGGTCAAGCGATTGGTCGAACCGACAAGCAGGGTGGTACCGTTGAGGAAGGCAAGGTCACCGCCGTCGATTTCATGGCGACCGTTTGTAAGGCACTGGAGATTGACTACACAAAGGAGTTTCACACTGCAGCGGGGCGGCCGATGCGCGTGGTGGATAAGGGCGAGAAGGTCGTGTCGGAGCTGTTTTAGAGGCGGCGCTTCGGGCTGGTGCTGTGAGATTGCCCGAAAGTGGTGCCGGACTGTAAACTGAGGGCTGTCGGGAGTCGCGTCCTCCCTGAGATCTGCGGCTCAGTGTTTCGCCAGCGAAATCGGACGGTCAGTGAGAACTTCGGCGTCAAGACCTTATTTGTGGATGCTCGTTGGACAAATGGCATTCGCCGTGATGGCGACTTTGGCCCATGCGCTACGTGACTACTGCGGATGGCAAGTGATCGCGGTGGGGCGGTCGACGATTCCGATGGTGCTGGTGGCTATCTGGGCCTGGTGTTTTAGCGTCCGGCTGATCTTCGCTGGACCGCTGACACTTTGGATTCGGAGTTTGGCCGGCAGTATCAGCCTGGTCTGCACGTTCTTCGCCTTTACTCGACTCCCGGTATCCGAAGTCTTGACAATCACGAATCTGTTTCCGGTCTGGGTTGCCTTGTTGGGCTGGCCCGTGTTGGGCCAAAAGCCGACGTTCTCGACCTGGGTGGCGATCGCCAGCGGACTGGCTGGCGTATTTTTGATTCAGCAACCCGACCAGCCAGAAGGGAATTGGGCCTCATTGGCGGCTTTGACCAGTTCCTTCTGCAGCGCCATTGCGATGCTGGGCTTGAATCGATTGAAGCATCTCGACACGCGGGCGATCGTGTTTCATTTCTCGGCCGTGTCGCTGTTGTTCAGCCTGTCTGCCCGAGTTTTCATTCCGATGTCCGATGTCAGCTATCTGCCCTGGCAACTGGTCACGACCCTGATGCTTTTCGGAGTCGGCGCTTCTGCGACGATGGGGCAAGTCTGTCTCACCAAGGCCTTTACACTTGGGGAGCCGGCAAAGGTTTCGGTTGTTGGCCTGAGTCAGGTAGGGTTCTGCCTGTTGATCGAGGTGGCCTTGGGAGAATGGACTATGACCCCGAGAAAACTGCTGGGAATGGCCCTGATTCTGGCTCCAACCGCCTGGTTGCTGTGGAGCGGAACTGAGGCCGCACAAATTCATGACGATTGAAAGTACGACTTTTTAGTTTTCAACACATTGAATTCTAAACCGGAGTGAAATCGCTGTCGGAATTCAGGCTCAAACAAAACTCAGCGATCAATTTCGCGGCGTTCTCCAAGTCGGTGAGTGAAATGACTTCGACGGGGCTGTGCATATAGCGATTTGGAATTCCGACAATGCCGGTCGCCTGGCCCCCGCGGCTGATTTGCATCGCGTTGGCGTCGTTTCCAGCCGGCTTGGACAGGCCCGCAATCTGAATTGGGATTTTCTTGTCCGCCGCGATCGCTTTGAGTTGCGAATGGACGACTGGATTTACGTTCGGACCGCGAACGACCGCCGGCCCCTGCCCCAGTTTGATATCTCCGTGCTGCTTCTTGTCCAACGTCGGGCAGTCCGTCGCATGGGTGACATCCACTGCGATGCCTAAATGGGGGTCGATTGAGAACGAACTGGTGATGGCCCCACGTAAACCGATCTCTTCCTGCACTGTGGAGACCGCGAACACGGCAGCCTTGGGATTCCCGGCGGCCACTTGCCGCAGGGCGTTCATCACAACCCAGGTACCGACTTTATTGTCCATACCAGGAGCCGCGGCGAACTGGTTCCGCAGTTCCCGGAAACCGAGCTCAAACGTGACGCAATCGCCGACCGCAACGCACGTTAGTGCTTCGTCCCGATTCGCAGCCCCGATGTCGATCCACAAATCCTTGATTTCGGGAACTTGCTTGCGCTCTTCGGGAGTGAGCAAGTGAATGGCCTTTCGCGCGATGACTCCGGGAACGGGTCCATCCTTGCCCCACACGACCATGTTTTGACCGATCAGCATTTGGACATCCCAGCCTCCAATTGGCTCGCACCATAGGAACCCTGAGTCGTCCACATGTTTGACCATCAATCCGATTTGATCGCAGTGTCCTGCGAGCATGATTCTGGGAAAACCATTTGGATTGACGGCAGCCATCACATTGCCATGCCAGTCCGTACGCACCTGGTCGGAGAACGGTTCAGCAAAGCCGCGGACTACCTTTTGAATCGCCTGTTCGTAACCTGATGGGCTGGGCGTGTGCAACAAGTCTTTTAAAAACTGCAATTCAGTGGCTTGCATTGGAAATCAATCCTGGGAGAGTCGAACTATCGACCTTTTGTGACAGTTTTTTTATAGTGGTCGCGTTGCGCACGCGATTAGCAACAGCACGCGAGCGGCGTGCCCGACATTTGAGGTAACAATCAGGAATGTCCGTCCTGACGCCGGAGCGGTTTCACTTTGAGTGTTCTGCGAGAAACAATAAATTCTCCGGTCAAACCCGTAAAACGAGCGGAAAACGAAAGGTTAGCACGCTCTAAGGATCGGCGCATCAATAACTGTCGGAAGTTGCCTACGGCCTTTCAGGTCATCGACGGGCAAGAGTGCCCATCCTACGGCACTTATTGCTGCGCAAATCCTAACTATCTGACTTTTGTTTCACACGACAGGCCACCCGCGGCGGGGACGTAGGTTTCGCGAACATAATCCATCACCATGCGGTCGGCGTTGAACCGCCATCCCAATGTTGTGATTGTTCGCTTCATCCGCTTAATCCAGGCCTGCGGCAGGTCATCTCGATCGCGGTCGTAATACAGGGGAATGACTTCTTCTTTCAGAACTCGATAGAGGTCATCCGCGTCACGGCGATCCTGGATATCCGAATTCACATGCGTGCGGCCGGTTCCAATCGCGAACCCATTTGATCCATCGTAAGCCTCGGCCCACCAGCCATCCAGGATTGAGCAATTCAAGCCGCCGTTGAGTACCACTTTCTGGCCGCTGGTTCCTGAGGCTTCTAATGGACGGCGAGGATTATTCAGCCAGACATCCACGCCTTGAACGAGATGCCGCGCGCGGCTGATGTCGTAGTTCTCAAGAAATACAATCTTGCCCTTAAACCGAGAATCTCGCGAGATATGGATGATTTCCTGCAAAATCCGTTTGCCTGGTTCGTCTGCCGGATGGGCCTTTCCGGAAAAGACCAGCTGAATCGGTCGTTCGGGGTCGTTAATCAGTTCGGAAAGTAATTCCAGCTTGTTGAGGATCAAACCCGCGCGTTTATAAGGTGCAAAGCGACGTGCGAAGCCGATGGTTAACACCCGAGGATCGAGCACATTGCCCAATTCTTCGACAACGTGTTCGGGCAGATTGTTCTTTCTGGCGACAATCGCTTGTCGTGAACGGACGTAAGTGATCAAACCATTCTTCAACGTCGTGTGTGTTTCCCACAATTCGCCGGGCGAGACCGAATCAAAATCGGCCCACATTTGTGGGTCCGAAGTTCGCTGGGACCAGTTGCTGGGGAGCACGCGGTCGTAGAGCATCCGCATTTGCGGTGCCAACCAGGTTGGAACGTGGACACCATTGGTGATGTGCCCGATCGGAATCTCATCGTCACTCCGCCAAGGCCACAAACTGGCCCACATCCGGCGTGAGACGATGCCATGTAATGCGGAAACGGCATTGGCGCGACGGGAGAGCTTGAATGCCAGAACTGTCATGCAGAAGGCTTCGCCGTGGTCCTGTGGCTGAACACGGCCCAGGCTCATCAGTGCATCGTGGCTCAATTGCAGTTCGTCACGCATGGGCCCAAGATGCTCTTCGATCAGGTCGTTGTTAAACCGGTCATGTCCGGCTGGAACGGGCGTATGAGTTGTGAAAACACAGCCGTTGGCCGCATCGCGCAACGCGTCGTCAAATTTGACTTCATCTTCCTTGATGCGGGCTCGAATGACTTCCAATCCGGCAAACGCCGAGTGGCCTTCATTCATGTGAATCACCGCGGGCTGAATTCCAAGAGCCGCCAAAGCGCGGACGCCACCGATGCCTAACAGGACTTCCTGGCGAATTCGCGTTCGCTGATCACCTCCATAAAGCCGTGCCGTGAGGTGCCGGTCTTCGTCCGAGTTCTCCGGGACGTTGGCATCCAGCAAGTACAATCGGACCCGGCCGACATTTACCCGCCAGACTCGGGCGTAAATTGTGCCGCCTCGAGTACTGACCGAGATTCGCAGCTCTTGTCCTTGTTTGTCGTGGGCTGCTTCCAGGGGCAGAGTGGGGATTTCGACCTGAGTATAGGCTTCCTGCTGCCAGCCATCGGGACTGAGGGATTGTTTAAAGTAACCCTGGGTGTAGAACAGGCCCACGGCGACTAGCGGAATTCCCAGGTCAGACGCGCTCTTCAAATGATCGCCCGCGAGAATTCCCAGACCGCCGGAATAAATTGGCAGTGATTCGTGGAGCCCGAATTCGGCGGAGAAATAGGCGACGGGACGCTGCCCCAGAACTCCGGCATGTGTCCCGCCCCACGTCTTGGTCGACGCCATATATTCTTGCCAGCGACGATAAGCCCAATTCACACGGGAGTGCAACACGAGTTCCTTGGCTCGCTTTTCCAATTGCTCAGGCTGAAATTCGCGCAGCAATAAGACCGGGTTGTGGTCCAGTTGTGACCAACGGATGGGGTCGATTTCCGCAAACAGGTTGTTAACTTCCGGATGCCAGCTCCACCAAAGATTGTTGGCCATCTCCCAAAGTTTTTCGTGCATCGACATAAGCGTCATGTTCGGCAGTTCCTCGCCCCATCAATTGACAATGTCCCGGCGGTTGTGGCGCCACAGCGAAATTCCATCCCAAACTGCATAGCCTGGTGCAGATGGCGAGGGATGAATCTCACTCCCAGCGGGAAAAACGCAGCTGTGGGAAGCCGCGTTCGCCGGGGAGTATAGCGAATGATACGAATTCGTTGGTAGATCCTTTTACTCGAAGCAAACTGCTCTCGCTCCAGAATTCGAAATGCGGTAGGCTCCCACGCAGTTTTTCGGCGATGCTGCAATTTTTCGCAGAAGAATGTTGCCGCCGCAATCAGTTGTCGCCGCCATCAATTTCACGACACCACAAGGATGCGTACGTCATGGCTTCAGCCGCCATACCCCAGGTCCGTCGAGGGCTGGTCCGAAGTCTCGGCCAGTGGACCGTGGATATCGTGCGGTTCGTCGGCGATCTGGCCTTGTTTTCGCTCGATCTGCTGGGCTGGCTTTGCGGCCGACTGCCGCGTGGACGGGTTGTGTTGCCAAGCCTCTACATGATCGGTGTCCAAAGTCTGCCCGTCGTGCTGGTGACGGGCGGATTTATTGGAATGGTCCTCGCCGTACAAAGCTACGATCAGCTGCGTTCTGTTCGCATGGAAGCCACACTGGGGACCGTCATCAATTTGACGTTGGTCAAAGAACTTGGACCCGTATTGGCTGCGGTCATGTTGGCCGGACGTGTTGGCAGTTCAATTGCCGCCGAAATCGGCACGATGAAAATCACCGAGCAAATCGACGCGCTTCGCATGCTGGGGGCGGATCCCGTGCAATATCTCGTCGTACCCCGCTTCCTGGGCTGCTTTCTGTTAATTCCCCTGCTGACGGTCTTCGCGGACGCGGCCGGTCTGGTTGGAGGCTGGTTTTTCAGCACGCAATTACTCGGTGTTGACAGTTCGCACTATTGGATTCATTCGGAAGAAATGATTGGCGGATTCGATTTTTGCGGTGGGATCTTCAAGAGCTTTTTCTTCGGAGCGGCCATTGCAGTGATTGCCTGTCATCGGGGTTTTCAATGTGATGCCGGCGCCGAAGGCGTTGGGAAGGCAGCTACGGAATCGTTTGTTTACTCATTCGTCGCCATCATGGCTTTGGATTTTCTGCTCAGTATGGTGCTGACTGTGGCTCAGCATTTTTGGTATGCCTATTGGTTTCGGCCGGTGATGGCACCGGGGTGACAGATGGGAAGTCGTCAAGTCGAACATGTACTTATTAGGTGAGCCAGACAGATTTCATTGTTGGCTTAACCCCCAGTTTGCGACAAAACGCAATTTCGGATTCGTCAAACTCTCATGATTGAAACTCAACCACAGCTCAAACCCTTGTTGGAACTCGAAGGAGTGTCACGTCTATTCGGGACGCAAGTTGTGTTGAGCGCCGTGAATCTGCAAGTTTTTCAGGGAGAGACTCTGGTTGTGATTGGTGAGAGTGGATGTGGCAAGAGTGTGACATTGCGGATGTTGTGCGGGTTGCTGACGCCAACTTCCGGGAAGGTTCGCTTTGAAGGTCTCTCGTGGTCGGAACGGCCGGAACGAAACCGACGCAATGAGCAACTCCGATTTGGGTTCCTGTTTCAAGGTGCAGCGCTTTTCGACAGCATGAATGTGTTTGAAAATGTAGCCTTCGGACTGCGGCAGAATACGGTTCTGAAGGCGGACCAAATTGAACAGATCGTGAGAGAACGCTTGAATGAAGTGGGTTTGCCATTTTCGGTATGCGAAAAGAAGCCGGCGCAATTGTCGGGTGGGATGAAGAAGCGGGTCGCCTTGGCGCGAGCCCTGGCGTTGACCCCGGAAATCATGTTGTATGATGAACCCACGACTGGACTGGATCCGGTCATGACCGATGTGATCAATGAACTCATTTTGCAAACGCGGCGAGCCCGCACGATTACCAGCATCGTCGTCACGCATGATATGTCGACCGTCAAAAAAGTCGCTGACAGGGTTGTGATGTTGCATCCCGCGGCACGATTGGCGGAAGGAGAACAGCAGGTCATTTTCGAAGGTCCCGCGGCGGCCGCGTTCGCTTCACCGGATGCCCGGGTTTCACAGTTTGTAAAAGGTGAAGCAGGAGCAAGATTACGGGAAATGGCGCTCGCAGGATGAAGGTTATTTTCCTTGCGGGAGTGGCTGTCGCTTCTGCAATACGTGAAATTCGTTCGAAATATGCCGATTTCAACCGCGCGATGTATAACGCCCGCCGAGTGTCACTCTCACGGCTCACAGAAGAAGCCTGAAAACCAATGATGTCAGAAGGCCAACTCCAATTTCGTGTCGGAATGTTCGTCATCATTGCCATGCTGACGGCGATGGGATTGGTGCTGCGCTTTGGTGAAATGAAATGGATGTGGGAAGAGTATTACACAATCGCCGTCCACTTCGACGAGGCGCCGGGGGTCCACCCGCAAACTGGAGTCCGTAAAAACGGAGTGCCGATCGGACACGTGCGTGAACTCTTCTTTGACGACAAACAGGGGGGCGTTACGGCTTTACTGAACATTCAGAAGCGACACACACTACGAAAGGATTCCAAGGCCCGATTGAGTGTTTCGCTCCTGGGAGATGCTACAGTCGAATTCACTCCCGGAACTTCGAAAGAGATCCTCAGTCCCGCCAGCCGCATTGAAGGTGATCCTTCTCCCAATCCAATGGAGATGATCTCTCGCATGCAAGTGCGAGTCGATGAGACCTTGGCAAGTTTCGCGTCAACCAGTCGCGAATGGCAGAAAGTGGCGAAAAACGTCAACGGAGTGATGGAAACGCATCGCGGAAATATTGGCAAGGTGGTCGAGGAGGCTGCTGAGTCGATGCACGAATTGACGCTCACTCTGAAAGCCGCGAATAGCATCGTCGGCGATCCTCAGACGCAGGAAGGTCTTCGCGACACTTTGGCGGCAATGCCCGACATGGTTCGTGAGACCCAGGCTGCGATCAAGGCCATTCGCGGGGCAATCGGTAAAGCCGATCAAGCGCTGGGAAATATCGCACAGGTGACCGGTCCACTGGCCGAACGTAGCGAATCGATTTCCGCCAGCCTGGATAAGAGCCTGATTAACGTCGAATTATTACTGACTGACCTCAGCAAGTTTTCGCGATTGATGACGGATGAAAACGGCTCGCTGAAAATGCTGGCTACGGATCCCGAACTGTATCGCAATTTAAATCGTTCGGCGGGATCTCTCAGTACGTTGCTGGCGAATTTGCAACCGGTGATGGAGGATATTCGTGTACTGTCAGACAAGCTCGCACGGCATCCCGAGCTGCTCGGAGTCAGAGGTGCGATTCAAGGCAGCACCGGTTTGAAAACGCCTGACGAAGCGCCGACCAAGCAGCCCGTGCGTCAGGCTAGTCCCAATAAATCCGGCGTGCTCCGGCAGTAGTCGATCTGGCAATGGATTGGTGTGGATTCGATCAGATTCCCGCCACATGCCCCAAGGTCGAAAAGGTTGCTGAAAAACCGATGCGTCGAAGAAATAGCCTGAACACCCATTGCAAAGCTCTTCGCCTGCGAGTCACGAAGTGATTCGCAGGGATGGGTGTTTTGGCAGGTTCTGAACGACTCTGGTTGTCACTTCTGACTGCATCAATCACTTCTCGAGATTGAAATCGATCACTTGCTTGCCGGAATTGATATCTTTCACGAGCGTGGAGGCGGAGTTGTACTTCTCAGGAATGGCTTCGACGACTTCGTCGATCTTGGTTCCTGGCGGTGCTGGCGACCCCATTTCGATTTGCTTTCCGGTCTTTTTTGACCAGCGGATCTCAACGCGGTATTTTCCAAAAGTGGGGCCTTTGTCGGCAGGGATCGAGTACTTGCCGTCTTTAATCTCGCCGCCAGAACTCGCTCCTTTCGTTTCCTGTGTCGGAGCAAAAGTGATCGTGCCGTGATCAACGGGAACGTTGTCGATCGTAACGCTACCACTGATCGCCGCCAGTTGCGGTCCGGACTTGCCGCAGCCGATGACACACAGAATCACCAACAGACTCAATGTTCGCTGACACGTTTGCATGAGTTAGAAGTCTCCAATGACGTTGCCGTCGGCGATCCAGGCCAGATTCTGCCAGGTCGTCAAGTTAATATTGTTGGAAATAAACCGGACCGATCCGTCTCCCAGCAGGACGTGGACTCCACCGATATGCCGGCTTCGAGAGGTTGCAAAATTGTTGCTAGTGTTGCCGTCGGCTGTACATGGCAAATTCTGCAGTGGAAGATTGAAGGCTGGTGTGCACGCATAGGGGTAAGCCAGCAGGTTATCGCCAATCGTGCTATTGGGGCCGTTTGTTGCCTGCATGAATTGGGCTCCGGCTCGATTGGTATAGAACCATCCCCGCCAGTCGCCATTGGTGCCCGTCAAATACTCGCCAATGACCATGGTATTGCTGGTGCCGTCCGTAAAGTCTCGGAACGACGCTCCGCGATTCATGGCGAACGTTGCCCGAGTCGGGCCGGAGTCCGCTTGCGTTTGTCCATCATTCACCCCTGAGAAAAAACCCAGATAGTTGCTGGTTGGCAAACTCACGCCGGTGCCAACTTGTTTGAGGTTGCCGCCCTGTCCATCACTGGGGCATTGCAGTGCAAGAATTGGTGCTTGAACGGTCGCTGGCCATGCGCCAGGATTGATCCAAGGCCCTGGCCTGCTCCAGTTGAGTGCCAGCTGGTTGTAGGTGTTGGCCTGATCGAAATAAGGCATCAGAAAGTGGATGAAGTAAGGCCATTCGGGGCCTCCAAAAACGGCGCCGCTTACGCTGATTGAGCCTGGCGGGAAGCGGTTCGCAACGTCGTGGTAATTATGGAGTGCCACGCCGAGTTGCTTCAGATTGTTTTTACACTGAGTTCGCCGGGCCGCTTCGCGGGCTTGCTGAACCGCGGGCAGCAACAACGCGATCAAGACTGCGATAATCGCAATAACCACCAGG
>JAQGHT010000389.1 GCA_028291565.1 Planctomycetaceae bacterium
TCGCGACCCTTCGGGTGCCCGGCTCGAAGGGGAATTAAATCACGCCATTCCGCTAAAATGTTACGAAAATGCAAATGTCGTGGTCTGTCGCGAGCGCGGCGTATAGTATGACGAACAGCAGGACGCAAAACGTTCGAATCATTTTTTCTAAGCTCCTACAAGTCGTTATTTGGGTGACAATTTCCCGCAAGCCTGCCATGAATCGTATCAATATTCGCGTTGAGATCTACGCCTGTATTGACGATGATGCAATCTCAGGGCGTTCTCGTGCGCCGGTGTGGTTCGCCGCTCCGCGTCGAACAATTTCGACGCGGAGCGGCGAACCACTCTTGATAGAGCGTGTCGTAAAGTGTTTTCAGTACCAGTTCCGCACCTCAGTTGGGAATCCTTTTTCGATGAAAACCAGCGTTTGTGGATTCATCTGCTTTGCATTAGTAGCCTCAATCGCCTGTGCCGGAGAATGGCGACAGTTTCGTGGTCCGGATGGTCAGGGGCGCGCGGATGCCAAAAATCTGCCGGTGACCTGGAGCGAAACAGAGAATGTCATCTGGAAAACGGCGGTTCCGGGCCGTGGCTGGTCCTCACCGGTGTATGCGGAGGGAAAGATCTGGCTCACGACAGGTGTCGAGAAATCGCTCACGCCAGAAGCCCTGGAACAGCAGAAGCTGACGAAGCTGGCATTCAATCCCATGGCGAAGGAAATGAGTCTGGTAGAATCTGTCTCGCTGCATGCGGTCAGCCTCGATGCCGAAACCGGTAAACTGCTCAGCAACACGGAACTCTTCACCGTGAAAGAGCCCCCCGGAATTCATACCTTAAACAGTTTCGCTTCGCCGACGCCGGTGCTGGACGGTCATTTGTTGCTCTGTCATTTTGGTGAATTGGGGACGGCGTGTCTGGATACCAGTTCGCTGCAGATTCTGTGGACGACTGTGTTGCCAGGAGCCCATGCGGTCGGGGCCGGTAGTTCACCAATTGTTTATGGCGATTTGCTGATTATTCCCTGCGACGGCACCGATCGGCAATACGTCGTGGCGCTCAATAAATTGACCGGTAAAGAGGTCTGGAAAACCAAGCGTCCTCGGATGACTGGCTTTCTGGGGGATTTTCACAAGGCTTTCAGTTCGCCGCTGGTTGTGAATTATCAGGGCCGCGATCAAATTGTGATTCCGGCAGCCCAATGGTTCGCGTCCTACGACCCGCTGACTGGAAAAGAGCTCTGGCGCTTCCGTCACGGGGAAGGTTTTTCAAATTCATCCTGCCCGGTGTCAGACGGCAATCTGGTCTGTATCACGTCGGGTGTCAGTAAGACGCAATTGTTCGCCATTCGTCTTGATGGCAGCGGGGATATCACCAAAACTCATTCGGCCTGGAAGATCTCGAAACAGGTTCCTGTGATCTCGTCGCCGGTGATCGTGGGCCACGAGATTTATTACGTCAATGACCAGGGAATCGCGAGTGCCGCGAATCTGAGCGACGGCGCGGTGCTGTGGACGAAACGGATTGGCGGAAATCACTCGGCGTCGCCGTTAGCAGCCGATGGTAAGATTTATTTCAGCAGCCAGGAGGGAAAAACGACGGTGATTGCCGCAGGTTCCGAATACCGAGAACTGGCGGTCAACACTCTGGAAGGTCAGCTGTTGGCATCTCCGGTCGTACTGGACGAATCTCTGTTGTTGCGGACTCAATCCCATCTGTATCGAATTGGAGCGAAGGCTGACAAGAAGTCGGCCGAGAAGTAGCGGTGCCACCCTGAAGATAATCGGCCGAACGAATCCCGATACCATCGCGTCTCCCCCTAAGTTTCTCCTCGACAATGTCCACCGGCGCGAATCCTGATGTTTCCATTCACTTCGTTTGGGCCTAGAATAGTGAAATCGTTTTGATTTGATTCCTTTGATTTCTAGCGAGCTGCCATGCGATTTCGACCGTCAGTGAAGCCACGGCTCGGGACGAGGCGCGACCAGCGGCGCGTGGTCATGTTGTTTGGCATGCTGGTGCTGGTCATTCTTTCGATGTCAAAGACATCCAACCCCCGCAATTGGGAGTGGTTGACGGGAGCTCCAAAGCAAAAGAAAGCAATCACTTCCGAGGAAGAGATCCTGATCGCGAAGCAGCAGGAACAAATCAAAGAGCAACTGCTGACCGGCGTTCGGCCGACTAAAGTCAACGTCGGCACAGAGCCCCCAGCGAGTCAAAAATCAAAAACCGAGACAGATTCCAATGTGCCTGGTCCAGCGAAATCCCCGGACGGCGATTCGCCAGCGGTTCCAGTTGGCAATCCCAAGATTCTGGCGAGCCCTCCAGATTATGTGATCGCCAAACGAGTTTTTTCGGAAATCAACGAGCAGGTATTTCATATCCGGCATAGCGAAGCACCCGCGTATTGGGGGGTGTTGGCGACGATTCGCGATCTTCCACAGGCCGAAGCGGAACAAGCCGCACTCAAGGATATCACTTATTCTCAGGTTTTTTCGGAGCCGGATTCCTATCGTGGGCAACTGATCACGATTGAAGGAGAATTACTGCGTTTGACGAGTACTCCCGCCAGCAAAAATGATTTCGGAATCGAAACCGTGTACGAAGGGTGGCTCAGAAACGCAGACTCAGGCAAGAATCCTTATGTGTTCCATTGCCTTGAGAAGCCGGCCGAATTACCCGAAGGCGAAAAACTGAGTGAACGCATTCGAATTACGGGTTACTTTTTCAAACGCTATCTTTATGCGGCAAAATCCGGAACGCCGTATGCTGCCCCTTTGCTGCTGGCCAGGCGAATTCGCTGGTACCCGGTCGTCCAACGTCAGGCTGCTGACCCGAATTGGGCGCCGTATATCCTCATTTGTCTGGTGGTAATTGGATCCACCCTGGCGGGCACGATTTGCTGGTTCATTTTGCGAGAACAACGACGTTCGAATGCACAATTGAAACGATTTGTGGCCCCCACGATTTCTGATTTCGGCCCGATCGAAGCGGAAAGTTCTATCGCACCAGACGAGATCAAACCGGTCTGAGGTAAGTCCAGTCCTTGATCGCTTGGGAATGTTGCGGAATCGCATTATACTTGTAATGCGTTCCCTTCGGAAAATCTCCAGGATTCGAGGATTCCCTCATGTCTGTATCACGTCTCGGATTGACCTCACGACGACAGTTTCTTACCTCAGCTACAGTAGCCGGCGCGGCGGCATTACTGGGGGCACCGGCGGTGATCACTGCCAGTAAGACCGACACAGCACTGATTGTTGGTCAAGGCGACTATAAGTTCCAAGTGATCCATGACTTTCCCCAGTTGCCGTCTCAATTCACCTGGCAGACGACTCACAACGTGGCCGTGGATCGAGCCGGAAATCTCTACGTAATACACGAGGGCCAGGAAAATCTGAAGGACCATCCGTCGATTTTCGTGTTTGATTCCGAAGGCAAGTACATCCGCTCGTTCGGCAAACAATTTCAGGGCGGCGGTCACGGAATTGAGATTCGTGACGAAGGGGGCCAGGAATTCTTGTACGTGTGTGCGTACCAGCAGTGCAAGACTTTCGCCAAAATGGATCTCAAGGGCGAAACTGTCTGGCAGCAATATGCCCCGATGGAATCTGGCGTCTATGCCGCGGACGAAGACAAAAAGCCGCTGAAGATCTGGGGGCGTAATCGATTTATGCCGACCAATTTTGCCTTCCTGGATGATGGTGGATTCCTGTTGGTGGACGGCTATGGTGCCTTTTACGTGCATCGTTATGACAAGAACGCGAAGTGGGTTTCCTGCTTCGGCGGACCTGGCGGCGGCGAAGGTAAGTTTAATACGCCGCATGGAATCTGGATCGATAAACGCGCCGGCCGGCAACCGTCGATCGTGGTCTGCGACCGAGCCAACAGTTCATTGCAGTATTTTACGATGGACGGCAAATACCTCGAGACGCTGAAGGGGTATGGTCTGCCAGCGAACGTCGAAACGTGGCAAAACCTGCTGGTGGTGCCCGAACTGCATGCCCGGTTGACTCTGTTGAATGAAAAGAATGAGATCGTCGCCCGCCTGGGTGACGATGTGGCGCGTGTCACGGCCAAAGAAAACGGCGGAATCCGCAACGATCGCAATCGTTGGCAGGCCGGGAAATTCGTCCATCCGCACGACGCCTGTTTCGGCCACGACGGAAGCATTTTCGTGGCCGAATGGGTCAGCACCGGCCGAATTTCAAAGTTGAAGCGATTGAGTTAAACCGAACGAGGGCGGCAAATCACAATTGATCTGCCATGAGAGTCATTCCCGCGCATATGAACGAAGGTCTAAGAATCTAAATGTTGAAACTCGCCACATGGTAAGTCTTAGATGATTAGAATTAGACGCGGTGATGAAATAAGTTGATCAAAGTGTTTTTCTTTGACTATCCGGTGATCGAGGGACTTTCGGTCGTTTTGGAACACTAATCACCGCTAATTTACGCTAATCAGGATTCCATCCCACAAGGGGCGTCGGCAACACAATTGTGACCTTCCGTTTCTTTATTAGCGTTAATTAGTGCAGATTAGTGTTCCAGCTTCCTCAGTTTTCCAGGCTGACGCTCGATCGCGAGTAAGAACACATTCGTCATCGAATCAATTTGCTGGCTTTACCGCATTAAGGCTTGCGTTTCGCTTGCCCCGATCGCTTCTTGCCCTGTTTCGCGGATCGGAACTGAGCTTCTCGTGGCGGAGTCCGCTTCGGTTTAGTGTCGGGGCGGACTCCCCCGACCCGTTCTTTTCCCGCAGGCGATGCGGATTCGGGGCGGTCTTTGCGGCGTCGATTTCGACTGCTGGCACTTCCGTCCGTGGCGGGACTGGCAACTTCGCCGACGGGCGGCGGCGGAGCCTTCGGATATTGCGGATGATCGTTTTCTTCGATCAGCGTACGCCGAATGAAGCGCTCGATGTTCTTCAATGCGGGCCGGTCTTCCGTTTCGCAGAAGGTTACCGAAACACCCTGTGCCCCCGCCCGTGCCGTTCGCCCGATACGGTGGACGTAAGTCTCCATATCGCGTGGCACATCATAATTCAGGACATGGGTGATTCCGTCAACGTCGATGCCACGTGCGGCGATGTCCGTTGCGACAAGTATCTTGACTCGCCCGGCTCGAAAATCGGACAGGGCTTTTTCCCGCATAAGCTGCGTTTTATCACTGTGAATGGCGTCGGCTTTGATGTCGTTCCGCACCAGTTGCATCGAGACCCGGTCGGCATGATGCTTCATCTTGACGAAGACCAGTGCGCGCGTCACATTGCGGGTCATCAAATAGTGCACCAGTAGTTGCAGTTTGTTCCGCTTCTCAACGAAGTAGACGAACTGATCGATCTTATCCACCGTCGGCCGTTCCGGCGTGACGTGGATCTCGACGGGATCGCGCAGAATACGAGATGCCAGGTCCGCGATATCGGGCGGCATGGTGGCTGAGAAAAAGAGGGTCTGCCTCGCGGTCGGCAATTCCTGAATCACATCCTGCACATCAGGCAGAAAGCCCATGTCGAGCATTCGATCGGCTTCATCCAGCACGAGGATCTCGACGTGCCCCAAGTCAACATGTTCCTGATGCAAAAGATCCAGCAACCGACCTGGAGTGGCAACCAGGATATCGACACCCGGTTTCAAGGCTTTGATCTGTTTCGTGGAACCAACGCCACCGAACACCAGTGCATGCCGCAACGGACAATGCTTGCCATAGGTGCGGAAGCTCTCTGAGATTTGGGACGCCAGTTCCCGAGTCGGCGTGAGAATCAAGGCTCGAACTTTTCGAATCTGATTCTTTGGCGGCTGACGGCACTGCGTCAGGCGATGAATCATCGGGAGGGCGAACGCCGCAGTTTTGCCCGTGCCGGTCTGCGCACACCCCAAGACATCGCGCCCTTCCATGATCAGGGGGATTGCCTGGACCTGAATGGGTGTCGGGACTTTGTAGCCTTCTTCTCGAACGGCCTTGACGATGGGTTCGGCCAAATCGAACTCGTAGAACGAGTGCTCGGATTCCGGTTCTTGCGCCTGGTCCATACGGGGAGTTTTATAACCTTTTCAGTGTAGTCCAACTGCGGGCTGTGCCAAAGAGACAAGATTGGTTCGAGAGGGTTTCAAGCGATCAAAACCCGCTCAAACACGCTGCCCCGATAAAGATTATAACGAAATTATTCCGAATGTGGAAATATACCGCGCACGGTTAAGAATGAGACGTTGGATCGCGGGGATAAGTATTGAACAAGACTCATTCGTGGCCGCGCACAGTTCAAATCCCAAAACGGTGTTTTGACAGCAATTCCGCGATTTGAACGGCGTTTGTCGCCGCTCCCTTGCGAAGGTTGTCACTGACGCACCAGAAATTCAATCCGTTGGGATGAGAAAGATCGCGGCGGATGCGGCCGACAAAGACTTCGTCCCTGCCACTGCAAGTGGACGGCATTGGGTAGAGCCCGGTTTTGGGATCGTCAACGACGACAATGCCTGGGAACTTCGCGAACAGTTGCCGTGCCTCTTCAGGAGAAACGGTTCGCTCCGTTTCGACGTTGATTGTCTCGCTGTGACAATTCGCGACCGGAATCCGCACACAGGTGGCACTGATCTGGATTGTCTCGTCACCGAGAATCTTCCGCGTTTCGTAGACCATTTTCAGCTCTTCGCTGGTGTAGTCATCCGCCTTAAAGCTACCGATCTGTGGAATACAGTTAAAGGCGATCGGGTGTGCGAAGATTTCGTATTCATAGGGCACTTCGGACAAATGAGCCGCAGTCCCCTTTTTCAAATCGACCGTTCCCTGCAAACCCGCGCCACTGACCGCCTGATAGCTGCTGACAATGACGCGCCGAACTCGCGCAGCATCATGCAGCGGCTTCAGTGCGACCGCCATTTGGGTTGTCGAACAGTTGGGACTGGCGATCATGCCTTTTGCGTTAATGGCGTCTTGCGGGTTGATTTCCGGAATCACGAGCGCCACTTCGGGATGCATCCGAAAATAACCAGACTCATCAATGACCGTGGCACCTGCAGCCAGCGCGGCCGGAAGATATTTCGCGGCAATATCGTCGGGCGTGCTGGCAATAACCAGATCGCAGCCTTGAAAGGCGGTCGGCGTCAGTTCTTCGATCAGGTGCGGTTTGCCCATGAACGTGACCGTTTTGCCGGCACTACGGGCGGAGGCCAGGAGTTTGAATTTGGCAGCCCGAAACTTCCGCTGTTCCAAGAGCTGCAACATAATTTGCCCCACTGCTCCGGTCGCACCAACGACCGCCACCTGCTGAAACACGATCTGGTCTCCTCAAGAAAAGTTGATTACGTTCAAAACAAGGCCCCGAAGGAATAATGGCTCCGGGGAAAAAGCACTATAACAGTCTGAACGACCTGTGTTCAATCAGCCAAGACAGATTTGTCGGTATGCGGGTTCGTTTGGAACGTGAGTTGAAATGCCCGTTTGATGCTTCTGGCTGATTTATCTAGTCTGTCTGATCTCTTTCTGATCACAAACGAGGCCGACAAGGGAAAAATCACTTTCGAGCGGCAAGATTTACCGACTGGCTAGACTGGCAATCCCAATCAGGACCAATTATAATCCCCGGTTCTTCCCCGGGTGGACTGCGTGGGCGGTTGCATCCGATAATGGTTGGAATTCGATTTCGAACGCCGAGGGAGATGGCTTTCGAACCAGGACGTGGTTGATTTTCGTTCGCGGAATCTGAGACACAATGCCCAATACCAGTTCAGCTCGTAAGAACATGCGCAAAGATGCCAAGCGGCGTCTGCGAAACCGATCCAATGTCAGTGCCTTGCGGACACTTGTCAAGAAGTTTCGTGCGACGGTTGCGTCGGGCGATGTGGCAACTGCCGAGACGCAGTACAAGCTGGTCAGCCGCCGGTTTGACCAGGCGGCCGCCAAGAACATTCTGCACAAGAACGCCGCGTCACGCATGAAGTCCCGGTTGATGATTCTCATCAATAAAGCCAAGGCGCCCAAAGACGCCACGCCAGCTCCAGCAGCACCGACTGCCAGCTGATTGCGTCTGGTTTCGACCAGCCCGGCAAGCGATATCCAATGCAAAAGCAACCCAACGATCTAGAATTGTTGGGTTGCTTTGTTGCTGCGCACAGCGTTCCTGTTCTGTCAGGACTGATCGATCTCGTGCATCAATCTGGTGGACGATCTGATTTCCGCGAATCAGCAGCAAGAAATTGTACTCGGGATTCGCGTGATAGGGCGTAATTGAGCGTGGCGATGAGATGAAAACGAAGCCATCTGGCTTTCGCATTCCCGGAGCACGTGGCATGGCTATGGCTGGTTGATTTTTGTTATGCGGGGCGTCGCTGGTGCTCAGGCACTGACTATCCGCTTGCCGATGATCGTTGTCACGTTGAAGTCTGGTCTCTCCATGACGAAAATCAATTCTTGAAGAGGATTCCCAACTTCATCGAAAATCCGACGTGCAGTTCGCAAAAACAACCCGATAAATTGACATTTCTCGTGCTTCCTATTTGATTGCATTGATCATTTCGGAGCGCAATCAGCTCGGCATCGATAATCTCGGTTTGTGAGCAAACGACCACAGCATCACATTGGAATCCCGTGACCGAAGGAGTTCGGGAGCGTGGAATTTCTACCGGTGCCACTACAGCGATCTATTGCCGCAAGAAGCAGCGGCTTGGCCGAAGCCTGACTGTGCTGACGAAAACCTGGAGTAAACACGCAAGACGAAGGCGATTGAATTATTTCGAACGAAAGCAAACGTATTTCGTTCATAGCGTTCGCTGAGAAAGGCATGTACCCCGCAGGGGTTAAAGAAATTAGCCGGGGGTTGAGCGAAGCGTCTTTACCGGTACGGTGCAGACGCGTAGCGACACCCCCGGATCAGTTACATGGCCTGATTCCCGACCCCGAAGGGGTCGAAGAGCGTCTATCATTTGATGATCTGCGACCCCTCCGGGGTCGGCAATCCCTTATTGGTTGGAACCGGGGGTGGTCGCGAGTACGCTCGACCCCCGGCTAATTTCTGCGACCCCTGTCGGGGTCGTGGATATCGGAGTCTTGTCGAAACAAAATATGGAAGACGTCAATTTGATGTTTATCCCGAATTTTCGCCTGCACAGCCTCACGCTCCTGATGCCTACTTATTCAGTCATACTTCGCGCGAGCCGCAGTCACATCTGCAATACGTCCATCACTATTCGAAATGTGACTGTTTCATTCGCGCGAGATAACATGAAGGCTAAATGATCTCGTGAATCGGATTGATTCCCGGGTCAACGAGATACTGTGGCACGCCTGATTGGTCGAAGATGCGGATATTACCTGCATCAATTCCGGCCTTCTTGTAGAGCGTGGCGAAGATTTCCTGGAACTTGACGGGCCGGTCTTGTGGCTGTTCGCCCAGGCGATTTGTGCTTCCGACAACCTGGCCGGTCTTCATCCCGCCGCCAGCCAACATTGCGGCATTGGCCTGCGGCCAGTGGTCACGGCTGTTGTTATTGTTGATTTTCGGGGTCCGTCCGAATTCACCCCACACCACGACCGACACGTCCCGATCGAGACCTCGTTCGTGAAGATCGGTGACTAATGCGGCCAAACCCGAGTCAAGTAAGGGAAATTCTTCCCGCGATTTCGGATAATTCATTCCGTCGCTGCCGTGCCAATCCCAGCGACTGTAATTCATCGAGACGAATCGTGCACCAGCTTCGACAAGGCGTCGAGCAATACAGAAGTTTTCAACCATCGGCGGAGCACCGTCACGTTGGAATTCCTCGCGACTTGTGCCATAGCGGGCGACGATTCGAGGATCTTCTTTGGACAGATCCAATGCTTCGGCCAACCTCGAGTCCGTCAGAATGCCCATCGCCTGCTTGGCATAGACATCCATACTTTCCATCGCGCCCCGCGTATCCGCTTCGCGGCGGAATCCATCCAGCGACGTTCGCAAACGTGTGCGGTCGTGCAAACGCTCTAGCGTAATCCCCTGCAGGATCATGTTATCGGCAGTGCTGCGGGCCTTCCGGCCCAGGAGATTGAACGGGGCATGTGCGACGCCACAAAAGCCGCCGTCACCCGGTTCACCCCATGTGCGATTTCCTGTTTGATACATCAACGCCAGGTTCGGAGGCACGCCATCGGTGAACGCACCTTGAACTTTCGAGACCCACGCACCGGCTGAAGGCCAGCCGCCTGGGGGCGTTCTCCCGCCTTTTTTCCGTCCGGTCATGCACTGATAAGCGTCATGTCCGCCGTCGGAATCAGCCAGTGACCGAACGGGAATGAACTTGTCCATCATGGTTGCCATGCGCGGAAACAGTTCACAGATTTCAATACCCGGAACATTTGTCGCGATGGGCGAAAATTCGCCTCGAACTTCTTTGGGAGCGTTCGGCTTCAAGTCCCACATATCGAGATGTGAAGGACCACCCGGGAGGTAGATGTTAATGATCGCTTTGTGCGACCGGCCTGACTGCTGCTGAGCCTCCGCCCGCAAAACCTCTGGTAAGGCGATTCCACCCAATGCCATTCCACCGATTGTGAGAAAATTACGACGCGAAATGCCGTCGCAAAATCCGGCTGCTGCTTTCGCGGGTTTTCCGAGGATTGTCAGCATTTGCGGTGTCTCCAAGTTCGGCAGGAATAATTCGGTAGGCGTCGGAAGGCTAGCAATTCAATGTGGTGGGAATCAAGTAATCGCTGGACTTTTCAATTCAGGACCAAGTGGAAAACAATCTCCACGTCCAGTCAAACGGACATTTGAATTGTTTTAACCAGTTCGTACGATGAATGTTTCGGTAGAATCAGCAGTTGTTGATATCTTAAAACATTAAGGCCGGTATCGTCAACCCGGACAGCCACTTTTGAACGGACGAAACGCAATTTACCGCATGCCTGAAGAGCAACACATGCGCATAAGTTTGGTGTGATTTGTTCAATTGCGGAGCGAATGACGTCTAGTGCCAATTCGCGTCAGGCCATCAACTTCGGGAATAACTGGCCATGCACGTCGGTTAGACGGAAGTCGCGCCCTTGGACTCGATAGGTCAGTTTGAGGTGATCCATTCCGAGAAGATGCAACAAGGTCGCGTGCAAATCGTGCATATGCAAGCGGTCACGCACCACGTTGTATCCGATTTCATCCGTCTCCCCGATTGTCTGGCCGGGCTTGATGCCACCGCCCGCGAACCACATGGTAAAGGCTTCAATATGGTGATCGCGGCCCATTAATTCGCGGCCCTCACCTTGAGGTGTACGTCCAAATTCGCCGCCCCACATGACAATGGTGTCTTCCAGCAGTCCACGGCGCTTCAGGTCCTGCACCAGCGCGGCACACCCCTTATCCACCTCTGCGCAACGCTCATCAAGGGATTTCCCGAGCTCTGTCCCGGCATTGCCGTGATGATCCCAGTCAGTGTGATACAGTTGCACGAAGCGAACGCCTTTCTCGACGAGCCGCCGGGCCAGTAAGCAATTATTTGCGAAAGAAGGCTTTCCAGGCTCCGCCCCGTAAAGTTCCAGAGTTTCTTTGGTCTCACCCTTCAGGTCCATCAATTCGGGGGCACTCGACTGCATCCGATAGGCCATTTCATATGACGCAATGCGCGTTGCGATTTCTGGATCTCCAGTCGCCGTCAATCGGAGTTGGTTGAGATCGTTCACGGCTGAGACAAATTGCCGCTGGGTTTTCGCGTCAATGCCTTGCGGACTATTCTAGT
>JAQGHT010001105.1 GCA_028291565.1 Planctomycetaceae bacterium
ACATCCCGATTCCTTTCGGGTGAGTAGTAGTGGATCGTAACAACCTCCGTGGTAAGAGATGTTATTACCGCAAACCTCTGTCGCATCAAGACTTCTTTCGACTCAAAAAAAAGGGTTAACGGCGTAGAGTGGCACCCCAAAACCACCAATTCGCCCGTGCCACACCGCCGACGTAAAGCAAAAAAGGGCTCATGCATTATATATTATCGGTGAGTCAAACATCGACCGAATGAGGGAATCAATATCGATCACCCCGAGATTTGTGGGAATCGACGAACATTGAGCCTGACTCTGTTGTACATCCCGCCGAAATTGACAATCGCATCCACGGCCAACGAGACAGCCACATCGGCCGGCACCAATCATCTAGACGTTTGACGTCAAAAAATTCATTTCTGAATCGTTGTCAAGACTCTACCACTCGCGAACCCTGCTTGACCGCAGCTTTGACACTCGTTGCACGTTCCATCCTGTGATACACTTGGGCGCTTGTGAGAAGCAGGATTGCCGCATTTATTTTGATTCTGAAAAACGCGGCAGCCCGTTCAACCATGTGGTCCGTCACATCGAATCAGTGGCTGAATGACCGTAGATTTGGAAGGCGAGTAACGAGAGCATGCAACTGGCATCAGACATCGCTGTTAACATGGCGGGGGCCTTGGGGCGGTTCCTCGTCCGGCGGTATTTGAAAGAACCCGTTGATGTGCCTGGCGAATCGCTTCTGGCAATTGCCAGACGAAAGCTGACCGACGTTATTCAGCAGCGTGAGGTGGCTCGGCAATTTGAAGACTACGCCGATCGCATTGTCCAGCACTTATGGCGCTCGCTCGAATCTCGGTTGAAGGAACAGCCGGCCCTCGACCTGAATGCCGTTGCCCGCGAGATCGCCGACACGCTCGGCCAGACAGTCTCGTCTGATTTTGTAATGCGGAAACGGTTGGAACCCGCCCCACTTACGGACGCCTTCAAAGCCACACGAGTCCCTGCACTGCCGGAACTCGAACGTCAGGCGTACGAACTGACTTTGGATGAGTCATTGCGGTACCTCGTCGAGACCGCAGCGGCGTTGCCGCGGTTCGAGTTACCTCAAGCTCCTGAATGCTTGAAGCGTCTACGGACCAGCGGAGAGGACGTCGATCGAGCGCTGGAAACAGTGAAGCTGATCGAATGGCGGGTCTTCGGCGACGTGAAGCTGAGCGACGCGACCGTAGAGCAACGCTGGGAGGCGGATTATCGCCAGGCGATCATCCGCGAGTTGGATCATGTCGACTTGTTTGGCGCCGATATCCCCGCCGAAGCAAAACGCAACCTGCTCACCGATGCGTTCGTATCGTTAAATATCAACCAGAAAGTAAAAGCTGACACGCCACAACTGCTGGACAACACCGCACCAAACGTTGAGAAGTCAGTTGAGGCAACGGAATACCTCGGCCTACGGTCCTGCCAGTCGGTCTTTGATCAGCTTGTTCCTGGAACGCGGGGACGATTAATGATTCGTGGTTCCGCAGGCATGGGTAAGACGACTCTCATGAGGTGGGCAGCGATTCAAGCAGCAAAGTCTGTGCAATCGAATACATATTTCAAGCAGCTCATTAGATTGATTGGATCCTGGGGAAAATCTTTAATCGGTAGCTCACTTCCCGGCGCGGCAGCCCCACGTGTGGAGAACGAACTTGTTTCTTGGGCAAGCGATACAACCGATGAAATGAATTCAGACGTTCCAGTAGAAACGAAGCGAAACATCGTGATTACTGCAGAACATTCTAGATTCACATCTGATGACTCGATCGGTACCGACAGAGGGCAACACTTTTTCCCAAAGGCTTCTGAATTCATTGCAACCATTCCTTGGAAAGGGTGGCGCTTCCAAGTCCCTTTTGTGATTCCTCTACGCTATTGCCAATCGGGCCGCCTACCTGTTCCGGATGATTTCCCGACAGTAATCGCGGAAATCGGCCTTGCTGCCGGCCATGCGAGAGCAGACTGGGTGAAACAGGTCCTGCTTGAAGGCAGGGCGCTCGTATTGATTGATGGCGTGGATGAAGTGCCGAATCAGAATCGCGACGAAATCCGGAATGAACTGACAGAACTTATTCAGGCGTATCCCCAAAACCTATTCGTCGTCACGACTCGACCAGAAGCCGTGCGGGACGGTTGGCTCGCCGATCTGCAGTTTCAAGAAGCTCGGATTGCCCCCTTAGCAGAATCCGATGTTCATAAATTCATCCGGCTGTGGCACGATGCCGTCGAGAAGGAACTCGCGCGGAGATCTCGGGCGGCGGGATTGCGCGAGGAAGCGGAGTCCCTCATCAAGAAGCTACGAACCACGCCCGATTTGTTCCATCTGGCTTCCAATCCCCTCCTCTGCGCCATGATCTGCGCACTGCATCACGACCGCGGCCAAAAGCTGCCGGAAGGGCAGTCAGAACTGTGCGAATCCCTGTGCCACATGCTGTTGCATCGCCGCGAACGCGAAGGGGGTCTGAACTGGGATGAGTTTCCAGCACCCTATAGGGAGCTCAGTTATGGACAAAAGAAGCGGCTGGCGCAGCAATTGGCCTTGGTCATGGTCCGCCAGGAACTTTCCGCGCTGCCGTACGAAGTGGCACTGAAGCACATCGAACAAACGCTCCGAGAATTGGGCCGGACCCCGGCAGATGCTTCGGTCGTTCTAACAGGATTGGTGGAACGAAGTGGAATGCTGCGCGAACCCAACCCCGGCTCGATCGACTTTCTGCACAACACGTTCAAAGAATATCTTGCGGGTGAAGCGCTGGCCCAGGATGAGAATGACGAACTGGGGCAGAGAATTTTGGCGCAGTCGGAAGACGCGCAAACTCAAGCCAGTTGGCGACGGATCGCACTCTTCGCGGCAGCCCGACAAGACCGTGCCGCGGACCGGGTGATCCAGGCCGTGCTTTCGTTGGTGGATGGGATTTCCGATGCAGACTCTTTCAAAAGGCGCCGCGCATTGAACACTCACCGGATCGTCTTCGCGTTACAGTGTGAGAGAACGGCGGACGAGGCGGGTCGGTCAATCAATCAGGACTTGCGAACTCAACTCAGAGCGCTCAAAGTACAGAGCACATTGCGCCCGAGAACATTCGCCGAGTCCGACCAAATCGCCTTGCTGGGCGACCAGGCGGTCGAATTCCTGGGTCGCATCAATCAAGAACCCGCCGCGCGAAGTGCCGCTTGCGTGCGAGCACTCAGGCTCATCAATACCACAACCTCTCGTCAGATCATCGAATCCTATTACGATCACACCGAATTGCCAGTGATCATCGAGCTTTGCCAGATCGTCCATCCTCTCTCTCTTCCGAACGTGCGAAAGCTTGTTCAGAAAACAAGTTTTGGGAACTCATTACCGGATGGAGTGCGCGAGCGGATTACTGATCTCAACCCCATCGCAGCTGACACGGACTGGCTCGGCGTATCAAAATTAAACTTCAACGGCACTGCAGTCCGTGATCTCGGTCCGCTGGCGGGCCTCATGTCTTTACAATGGCTGTATTTGAATTCGACACCAGTTAGCGATATCAGTCCATTGGCGGGCCTCAAGTCTCTGCGAGAGCTCTATTTGAATTTGACGGCAGTAAGCGACCTCAGTCCGCTGGCAGGTCTCACGACTTTGGAATGGCTCGATTTGAATTCGACCACAGTGAGCGACCTCAGTCCGTTGGCGGACCTCACGTCTCTGCAAGTGCTCGATTTGAATTCGACGGAAGTGAGCGACCTCAGTCCGTTGGCGGGCCTCACGTCTCTGCGAGAGCTCTATTTGAATTCGACGGCTGTGAGCGACCTCAGTCCGCTGGCGTGCCTCACGTCTCTGCAAGAGCTCGATTTGAATTCGACGGAAGTGAGCGACGTCAGTCCGCTGGCGGACCTCAAGTACCTTGAAATTGGCGGACTAGAGTCAATCGATGCCAGAGCGAACGCCAACCGACAGAATGAGGTTGCGAGCAACAAGTTGCCCGTAGTTACCGCAGTCCTGAATGTTCAACTCCAAGACGAAGTACTTCAAGCGCATGCAATGGTCCACCCGATAAACACGACTGCACTCACCCAGTTTTCAGTCGACACTAGTGAGGACCTTGATCCACTTCGTCGAATCGGAGCAAACCCGGACGCCGACGGATTTGACTGGTGGATCGGCAGAGTCGATGTTGCGAATTTCCGTGGCTTCGAACGGAAGCAATTTGAGTTTCGCTCCAGCATCACGGTGCTGATTGGAAACAACGCCACAGGTAAGACGAGCGTGATCGAGGCATTGGCCGTTGCGCTCGGTGCATTCGCTCGCGGATTTGACGATGCTGCTCCACGTGAGTTTCTGGACCGTGACGTCCATCGCCAAGGTGGCGAACAACGACCAGCTCCTGTCTCCGTGCGAGCCACCGGACGCTGCTCTGGAGAACGAGTGGATTGGATTCGCGTGTTGGAACTTCAAAACGGGAAATTGATTGAGCGAGAAGAAATGGTGGCATGGTCGCTCGCTCAACGGCTGCAACGGCGTGTTCGAGATTTCGAAGAAGTGACTTTGCCTGTGTTCACCGTCTTTTCTAGCCAACGACGCATTCAGTTTCTTGATGTGGAGTCGCTGGAAACGTTCGCCCCCGTTTCACGCATGCACGGTTACATGGACTGGCAAAGGCCGATGGAAGATCTGCGGTCGTTCGAGCTTTGGCTGAAAACTCGAGTCCTAGAAACCCAACAGTTGGGACATCCCCCGGTCGACCTGCTCGCCGTGCAAGCCGCCGTTCGTTTGGCGTTTCAGAAGGCGGTCTTTCCGGATTTCGCTGCTCGCCCGCCAGTGTCGGGCTCTTTGCCGGGTTCGCCAAGAGAACATCAATGCTGTCTTGTCAGTATCGACTGGAACATCCGTCAGAACTGGCCGGAGGCGGTGTTTGACAAAGCGACTCGGCAACGCCTGAGTTTGTTGAGTGACGGGCAGATTGGATTCCTCGCGCTGGTGGCCGAGATCGCACGCCGATCGGCAGTACTCAACCCGCACTTTGGCGCCGACGCGGCCGCGAAGTCACCCGGGATTGTGCTCATTGATGAGCTCGATCTGCACATTCACCCGCGCTGGCAGCGTACGTTGATCGACGATCTGAAACGCACCTTTCCGCGAATGCAGTTTGTCATCGCGACTCATTCCGCGTTGATCGTGCAGTCACTGAACGCAGGGGAAGTCATTAATCTCGATCCCAATTCACCCCCCAATCAGGATTTCCGCAAGCTGAGCGCAGAAGAAGTGCTCGAAGACGTGATGGGCAATGAAAACACGAAGCGAGGTATTCATTTCAATGACATGCAACGCGTTGCCGCTCGCTACTATAAATTGCTTGAAGAGCGTTCGGAAGATGATGACGAAGTAATGAAGTTGAAGGAAGAACTGGACCGGCTCATTGCGCCGTACAGCGATGAACCGGCCTTTCATGCGTTCTTGGAACGCAAACGTGAACGAGCGGGATTGGGGGGATAGACTCCATGCGACACGTCGACAAGAAAACTCATCCCACAGACAGGATCGGTGCTCGCATTGTCTATCGCGAGTACGCCGAGGCTCGCGGTGCGCTGATCGATCTGTTGGGCGAATATTGCTCGTTCTGTGAAATGCAGCTTGATGCTTCGCTGGCGGTCGAACATGTACAGCCGAAGAGCAAGGTCTCCGCATTGGCTACGTCTTGGGAAAACTTTTTACTGGCCTGCACTAATTGCAATTCGACTAAGGGAAACCGTCACATCGTGCTGGGCGATTATGTCTGGCCCGATCGCGACAACACCGTTTTATGCTTGCAATACGGCCCCGGTGCGTTGGTTCGCGTCGCAGTCAGTCTCACGGATCCCACAATTCGAGAGCGAACTCAAAACACGATCAATTTGGTGGGACTCGATTGGAACCCTTCCAAGCCTAAAACACGAACTGCGGCAAGTTCGGAAGGGCGTGACACCGCATCGGATCGCCGTTGGAGGAACCGTCAAGAAAAGTGGTATATTGCCATCGATGCCTATCGAGATCTTGATGCGTCAATTCGCGAAGCGGGTAACAACAGCCTAGCAAC
>JAQGHT010001128.1 GCA_028291565.1 Planctomycetaceae bacterium
TTCATGGCGTACGCGTAACTCGCGCAAATTGAGTAGAGCCTTCAAGAACTGCTCAGCCAGGTCGACCCGCCGGACACGCTCTGGTGTGACTTCCAAGCCATAGGCAATGCGACTTGAGAGACAGGGACTGGCGGGTTTATCCCAGACGGGCAGGGCCCATTCCTGGGCGAGTTCCCGGACGTCGGCTTTTGTAAAGCCGGCTTCAATTAATGGGCTGCGGATGGAATGCTCTTTCGCGGCCTGCATTCCAGGCCGGTAATCTCCCTGGTCGTCAAGATTTGCACCGTTGACGATGACGTCCACTCCCAGACGATCCGCAAGTCCTTCCATTTGGGAATAGAGTTCTGTCTTGCAGTGGTAGCAGCGGTCTCCAGCATTCCGGAGATAATCCGGATTGGAAAACTCATCTGTTCGCACCACGACGTGCCGGATACCAATTTGAGACGCCAATTGACGGGCTTCTTCCACTTCACCAGTGGCGAGGCTGGGGCTGACAGCCGTGACGGCCACCGCTTTGGCTCCGCAGGCGAAAAAAGCGGCTTGGGCAACCACCGTGCTGTCGACGCCCGCTGAGAAAGCGACTGCGACGCGGTCAAAACTCCTCAATGCGCTCAATAGCTGATCGCGTTTGGATTGGAGCAGCAAAGGGTCGGTGTCAGTCATTGGTGTTCGCCGCAAGTCATATTCATCAATGTTGTTATGATTCGACTCCGGCTTGCGGTTTGTCGCAGCCGGCTATTTATCAGACAATCAGGAAAGAATGGATGCCTGGATGAAATTCTGTTCGTCCTTTGCTCCTGCCGGATTGCATCGTATATTATCAGGTATTGTCACGAATTGGGGAAGTCCTGAGATTTCGGACGAATCTTCAAAGCAATCCTTGGGTTATAAAAGAGAGATTTGGTGTGCTCTTTGAGGTTGTGCGATACGTCGCGGCGACGAGAGCATCAAAACAATTATAGGGAAAAGTCCCATGCGTCAGGTCAGGTGGCTGAGTCTGGTTGGCGTGTTGCTGGCGGGCATCTTCTTGAGTTGGACAGTCGTTGCGGTCCGCGCGGCCGTGACACCCGAGCAAAAAAAAGAATTGAACGAGATCAAGAAGGATCTCGGAAAAGTGAAGGGACACCTCACGAAGAAAGAATTCGATGAGGCCAAGAAGGTCCTGGACGAGTCTCAATCCAAATTGAAGAAGATTGCAGATGACTCCAAGATGATGGAAACCGAGGGGGCATTGGCCCCGGTGCACGTCATGCTCATTCAAAGGCGCGCTGAGCTGGATAAGAAGCTCGGTGCGACCGGTATGGGTGGCGTTGACTTCGACAAGGAAGTGGCGCCCATCCTGGCTGCGAAATGCGTGAGCTGTCACGGCGACGAAAAGAGCTCAGCCGGACTGAAGCTGGATTCTTTTGCGAATGTAGAAATTGCCAGTGGCACAAAAAGACTCGTGATCCCAGGTCAAGCGGATGCCAGTTTGCTTGTGGCGCGGATTACCGCGACTGACGAACAGAAGATGCCCAAAGGTGAAAAGACCTTGAGCGGCGAAGAAATTGCCACCATCGTTTCATGGATCAATCAAGGCGCGAAATTCAAAGGCGACAAAGCGGCGAAATTCGTCGCGGGCGCGAAACCTGGTGCCGCTCGGCCGGCGAACGGTCCAGCTCCCACGATCGCCCGCGCCACAGGCAATGAGAAAGTGTCTTTCATCAAGGACATCGCTCCCTGGATGGTGAATCTGTGCGGCAACTGCCACGGCGGGGCCAATCCTCGTGGCGGTTTGTCGCTGGCAACTTTTGAAGGCTTGATGCGCGGCGGCGCGAGTGGCCGAGTCATTCTGCCTGACAATCGTGAAGGAAGTCGGCTGTGGCGACTGGTGGGTGGCATTGAGCTACCTCGAATGCCTCAGGGACAAGCTCGAATTACCCGCAAGAACTACGAGGATCTGAAGACTTGGCTGGATGAAGGTGCAAAATTCGATGGTCCGGATCCCAAGGTGCCTTTGCGGCAATTGGTTCCGACTGAAGAGGAACGCCTGGCTGCCGAACTTGCGAAATTGTCCCATGAAGAATTTGTGACGCGTCGCAAGGAAATCTCGGAAGACCAATGGAAACGAGCCAATCCCAGCGAAGAGTACAAAATGCTCGAAAGCGATGACTTCCTGGTTTATGGGAATGTCAGCGAAGTTCGGCTCAAAGAAATTCAAGATTGGTCTGAGGAGCACGCTAAAACGTTACGAAGCGTGTTTAATGTCAATGGCGCGGCATTATGGCGCGGAAAATTGGCGGTCTTCGTATTTAAGGACCGTTTTACTTACGAGGAATTTCCTCGAGTGATCGAATCGGCGGAAGTTCCAAAAGAAACAGTTGGCCATGCGCGTGTCGTACGCTCATTCGCTGATGCCTATATCTGTGTTCAAGATATTGGCGATCAGGTTACGACAGATTCACCCGGCATGAAATTGAATGTGGTTGACCAAATTACTGGTGCGTTTTTGAAACGGACCGGCGACAAAGTTCCCGACTGGCTGATACGCGGCTTAGGACTTGCCTTGGCGGCTGGAAACGACAAGAAGAATGAATACATAAAAAACCTGCCGACCATGGCTATGGATTCTTTGAAAACTATTGAGTCTCCCGAACAGATCTTCGAAAAGGGTAAGTTCTCTTCGGCGGATCTCGGGCCCATTGGTTATACATTGGTTAAGCACATTTTGATCGAAGGTGGTCCCAAGAAGTTGGGGATGCTGGTTGAGAAAATGCAGGGTGGAATGGAGCAGGAGGCGGCGACAAAGGCCGTCTACAGCGCGGACCTGAAGGGACTCGGGACTTCCTATCTCGCCAGTCTGGGAGCGGGAAACACCAAGAAGCCGACCAAAGTCAAAAAGAAATGACATAGAAGCTGACAAACAATCTGACTTTTCTGTAGGCGATGTCTCTCCGAGACTCGCAGTCGAAGAGGTTTGCCGTTCAGGCAAACTCTTCGACGTACCAGTTGTTGGGAAGGTTTTTAGAGGCAGACAAACAACTTGGCGAGCGGTGGGTGTAAACCCACTGGTTCTTTGGAATGTTGTCTGTTTCTTCGGCTTTTCGCAGATCTGGATTTTCGAGTCAGTGTGATTTCGCAAAATGCGATTTTCGCGTAGGACGGGTTTCCAGCCAAGCCCACTGTAACGAACGGACACAGGTAGAATTCTTGTCCTACCTAACACCATGACTAAGCCCGGCCTTTTCCAAGGCCGGGCTTCTGCCTTGATTGCCTCGCAAATGAACGTTGTTGCAGAGCCTCACCCTGACGTATTGATCGTCGGCGGCGGAGTGATTGGTCTTTCAATCGCCTACTTTCTTGCGACGGAGCGACTGTCCGTCACTGTTCTCGATCAGGGACAACCCGGACAGGAAGCCTCCTGGGCTGGCGCGGGAATGCTGCCGCCCGGAAACCTCGACTTCGCTCAGGATCCTGCAAGTCGCCTGCGTGGATTCAGTCATCGTCTCTGGGCTGGTTTCAGTCGGGAATTACGGGAAATGACCGGAATTGACAATGGGTATGTCGAGTCTGGCGGAATTGAATTGGCTTTCTCGGGCGAATCGCAGCGACTCCAGCACGAGGCTCAAGGCTGGCGGGACGAAGGGGTCGCCGTTGAAACTTTGAGTTTCACACAATTGCGACACATTGAACCTGCAGTGAATGGCGACGTTGAATCCGCCTATCGTTTAAGGCAATTTGCCCAGGTCCGCAATCCACGGCACGT
The DNA here is from genome assembly GCA_028291565.1 of Planctomycetaceae bacterium. Classification (GTDB taxonomy): domain Bacteria; phylum Planctomycetota; class Planctomycetia; order Planctomycetales; family Planctomycetaceae; genus JAKFVC01. Next base: position 3,746 of record JAQGHT010001128.1, read on the forward strand.
CAAAGCTTTAGTCGCTGCCTGCCTGGCGCGAGGTGTGCGGATTTTGCCAGGTTGCGGAGTGCTCGGATTCAAGGTGGATAAACAATCAGATGGTCGTACCCGCGTGTTGGCTGCGCGGACCATTGAACGTGATTTTTCGGCGGACAAGTTCGTTGTCGCGGGTGGTGCCTGGACCCAGAGTATTCTTGCCGGATTAGGAATTCCGGATGTGCCTATCAGTCCGGTGCGCGGCCAGATCGTCCTGCTTTCGTCACTGCCGCTGCCGTTCAGTCATGTCCTGAATCATGGCTCGCGCTATCTGGTGCCACGTACAGATGGTCGGATTCTGATCGGTTCAACAGAAGAACACGTGGGATTCGATAAAAGCAACACGGCGGCGGGAGTCGCAGGACTGCTTGAATTCGGGCAGCATGTCATTCCGAAATTGGCGAATGCGAAGCTTGAACGGACATGGTCCGGATTGCGTCCAGGGTCACCGATTGGGAGTCCCTACCTGTGTCAGCTTTCACACAGTTCGAATGCTTATGTCGCTGCTGGACATTTTCGATCGGGGCTGCAGCTGTCACCGGGTACCGGACGGCTGATGGCCCAATTGATCACGGGACGTCAACTCGAACTGGATCTCGCTGCGTTTCAATTAGCAGGACCCGCATGATCCGCGGCCGCTTCAAGCCATAAACGCAAGTTTGAAGTTGTGCGATTCGAACTGTGTGTGGACGCATGTTACTGTGCGTCAGCATTTTAACGCCCGAAGCGTCGCAATAAACCCAAGCCATCGGCTTGGGGCAAGTGCTGTGCGTCGCCCAGTCAACGGAATGTGGGCAAAAGCCCACTTAACCGGTGGCAGACGTCTGGACCGCGGATTTAGAGTGGCAATGAAGAACTTGGATTACGACTTTGAACCTTGCCGTTTGGGAATCACTTGATATCCCGGTTCGACTTGCCGTTTGGGCACCGGCTTCGGCTCGACGGACTTCACGCCATCGCTGGAATCGGTGTCCTCGTCGGGGCGATTTTCGGCTTGGACCGTATTCTCAAACTGAGCGTCAGAATCATTCGAGTCGGACGAGGCCGGATTAGTTCTCATGAATTTCGAATTACTCACGGAGTTCGTCAGAGGCTGTGGGCCATATACATTGCCGTTTGCGGGCAGAGCTCCGTCAGTTGCTTCTCGTGCCAACTTTGCCGGCGGAGGGGCGGGCTTATTGACGACGAGTGAAGGCAGGCCCTGTCGTTTACGTTCGAGATTATGGACCGTCAACATGACTTGCCGCAATTGATTCTTACGGACTTCCGCCACGCCCTCCATCTGCCCCGCAACTTGATCAACCCAAGCCGGACGTCGAGTCATCGCCAGAGACATCATGCGTAAGAACAGGCTCATTTCTGTGAACGTGCGATCGGCCATCGGCCCGGTCACAGGCGACAGGATCTTGGCCGCGGTTTCCACTGTTTGAGAGGGAAAAGTCACGTACATGTCGGCGCGGTGGGTGACAAAAATTGCTCCATCGGCTTCTTTGGAAAAAGTGGACTTCAGCAGAATCAACGAACGCGCCTTGATTGGCTTTTTCAGAATCGGACTTTGATATTGTCCCTCGCACAGCAACAAATTCAATTCTGAGCTGCGATATAGGACGTCAATCGTCCCAGTTGACCCGTCTCCCGAATCACCTTCATACTCGTTCGGACCGGTCTGCCACATCTTCATCTCGGAAATCCCCATGACGCGCCAGATACTGACGGCGACATCCGGGTAACGAATGAAGAAGGAATAGACGTCGGGTTCAACCGCGAACACGGTTGTCGGCAAACGGCGATAATAGCCGACCTCGTTCAGCAACGTCTGGACACGAACTTGATTCTGAGGTGACAATTTGTCAAGCGGCAGCTCGGTGAGCGCCGTTTTCTTCACTTTGTCGGAGGAGGTCCCCTTGGTTTGGATGTGAGCTTCAACTGAGGGAGATGCCTCATGTCCTGCTTTAGTGACAGCAGTGACCCGGCGATCGGCGACCTGAATCACGCCCGGTTTTTCAACCTTGTGATAGACCGCATCGACAACTCGTGCAGATTCTTCAAATGAGAATCGCGGCGAAGTTGCCGTCGAGTGCTCGATTGATTCAGCGGCAGCGACCGCGTCAAGCGGTACAAGCGCCGGTGAATCCCCTGCGAAAATTGACGTTGCTGGCCAGAAACCAGCTAAGCCGACGACGATGAGGGCTCGAAATTTCACCGAATCCCTAATGGCGATCCCCATTATCACTCCCCCATCCAACTGAAAACTCGGCCTTTGGCAGCGACTCGGGTAAAACCGGTCAGGCAAACCTTGCAGCCCAATCTTCATCGGCACTGCAACACAGGATCATCTACAGAAAGTCACCGGTCAGTCGATGATCCCGTGTGTTCGAGACGCAACGTTCAATTGGCAAAAGGGTTGCGGAAGTAGATTAACAATCGTTCAAATTCTGGACGACGCGCTTGAATCGATTTCGCACGGGCGTTAAATATCACTTGGCATCCCTAATTTCGCCGCTCGATCCGATTTACGTGTGTGTCGATGCCCAAAGGGAGTCGCGATTTGATGACAAGTTGCGCCACTTGGCAAAGTCTGAATCCGCCAGTTGGGATCGCGGGTTCAAAATGTCGGACCGTGGATTTTCAGAATGCAACAGGCGTTCGGGCAAGTCAGTATTGACGCAACCGATTTAAGGAGTGGAGCTTAAGTCGCACACCGCGTGAGTGTGTTTCGACTGTGTAACACAGGCGTGCGCTGATTTGTTGATTTTCAGCACCATAGTGCGCAAATGTCACGAAATTTTTTTAGGAAAATTGGATTTTTCTTTCAAGTTACTCACTTGACTTCGTAGTATTGTCATTAATAATGTCGCTAGAGTGATCATTTGAATTAGGCCTTATTTCAAAAGATTGCAAGAATTGAGCGTAGCGTCAGGGGTGGGATTGTCACCCGGGACTCTCGCAGCCCTTGAAACTCGAAATTATCCACAGCTGGTATTGGTTGCGGAGTTCGATGTGCCTTGAAATGCATTTTCAGGTGGGCAGGAAAGCCTTCTGGCGAATCTGGTCTGAGTTCTCCGAGAGTTCGTTCTGTGACGAACAGGGAAATGGGAGTGTCCCTCAGACGAAACAGAGACCCCGATCATGGTTTTCGTTCCAGCCTCAGGTCTCTGGGGACCGAACGATGATCACAAACAAAGGAGTGTTCGATCATGTTAGTGCTCACCCGCAAAGTGAATGAAGAAATTCTGATTGGCGACAATATTCGGATTAAGATTGTCGACATCGGTGCCGGACGGATTCGATTGGGAATTTCGGCTCCCCGTGACGTCACTGTCTTGCGTGACGAGGTGATTCGCGATTTTGATCGGCCTGCAACTCAGAAACCTGCCGGTCCTGAAGTCTGCGCACCGGAAATTTGTGCGACAGTCTGATTGCCGATTTCAAATCTCTTGGCAATGGAATGAGAGGCTATCAGCCCCACTTTGCTGTATTACGGTTCAGATTTGCCAGACAATTGTGGCCCGGCAGTTTCGATTGGCGATTCTGATTGTTGGTTTCTCGGCGCTTTCAGGCGGTGACCGCCAAGCGGCATCGACGGTGCTTGATACCCTATCCCGCAAGGAGCGTTGACGACGATCCAAAATGAATTGACGAGTTGTAATCTCAAGGGATTGTCAATTCATCAATGT
>JAQGHT010001212.1 GCA_028291565.1 Planctomycetaceae bacterium
CGCGGCGACCGCGACAGCAGTTGCCGGTAAGCGAAGTTCAATCGTGAACCGATATCCGCCCCGCCTTCTCGAATCAGCCGTTCCGCGAACTTCCGGCTGGTCTCAACATACGTGGGATCGTTTAACAACACCAGCGCCTGCAGTGGCGTATTGGATCGAGACCGCTCCACAGTACATTCTTCTCGAGTTGGCGCGTCAAACGTCTTCAGGCTGGGATGCAGGAATGTCCGGCACCAATAGGTATACAGACCGCGCCGATAAAGACCTTCTCCCTGGTCGTTTTGCCATTCCCGCATGGGGAAATTGAGATAGGACCAATATCCGGGGGGCTGGTAGGGCTTGGCGCTTGGACCGCCCAAATGCTGGGCCAGCAAACCGCTCGTGGCCAGGGCGTGGTCGCGTATCATTTCGGCGTCCAGGCGGAACCGTCCCTGGCGTGCAAGATAATGGTTGAAGGGATCGGCTTGCCGTACAGGCTCACTCACGATGGAAGATTGCTGATACGTTCCAGACATGACCATTTGTTTGATGGACCGTTTGACATCCCAGCCAGTCCGCACGAAATCGATGGCCAGCCAGTCGAGCAATTCCGGATGTGTCGGCCAGGCACCTTGGGCTCCGAAGTCTTCAAGAGACTTGACCAGCCCCTGGCCAAATGTGATTTTCCACAGTCGATTCACGAACACACGGGCAACCAGCGGATTCTCCGATGAGACCAGCCACTGGGCCAGATCAAGACGCGTCTGACGCTTGTCAGCGGGTGGAGGGCTCTTCGACAGGAACCGTGGCACGGCCGGTGCGACGACTTCACCAGTTTCGTCCAGCCAATTTCCCCGTGGCAGAACGCGAATCATGCGCGGCATGCCGGCCGTCGACACCAAAGTCGTCCGAAAAGTCTTCTGGTGATTGGCGGTGTCAGCTTCAGCCTGCGCGACCTGCTGTTTCAATTGCAATAGAGTCGGATCAATCGTTCGATAATAGTCGGCGAGTGTCTTTTTCTGGGCGTCGTTACGTTGTTCGGCACCGACTTTCAGAGCCGCGACTACCGCGTCGGGAATGCCTTGATCGTCAAGCGACGGTTTTTCACCGTTCGTCAGCGACAAGCGGAAGCGGCCGATATTGTGCTGGGGGTAGATCGATTCATGTTTCAATTTGATGATCAGCTTCGCGTCGGCAGTCATCGCGACTGGCTCTGCGAACGTGAATGCGGCCTTGTGATTTGCTTTTTTCTCGTGGCCAGCGACGGCCCAACCAGTATCGGACTTGTCGTCGAATGCTCCAGTGATCGGGAAGCTCGGTTGCTCGAAATCCGCGACCGCGCTTGCGATTTTGATCGGCTTGGGTTGAGGCTGGCCCGGTTGAACCAGGCTGACTTCAATTCCCGTCAAGACGAAATTTCCGTTGGAGCGAGACGATCCACCATTGCTCAATGACGGATGAGTCAGCGCTTCCAGTCGTAGCCCAGTGACCCGCGGCAGTTCTGTCCCGAGGGTGACGATGTATGTTTCCTTAGCGGGATTCTCACCAGAACTCAGAACTGATTGATCGTCCTGAATCGTCAACGTCGATTTGCCAGCGGCCGCGAGATTCAGCGGTTTCGAAATGGCCCACGAAGGCTTGTTCGCCGCGATTTCGGCAAGTGCTCCCGATTCCCACTTCGCCTGAGCTGCCACGAGATCGACGCCTGGATTTTCCAATTGCTTCCTTAAGGCCGCAACCTTGGCCTGCAGTTGCTTCAGTTTGACCTTTTGCAACTCGGTGGGAATCGGAGTTCCAGCCTGCTCTCCGACCGCAGTTTCCTGAATGTCGGCGAAGAATGATGCCAGACTGTAGAAGTCACGAGTCAGGAACGGATCGAACTTGTGATCATGGCATTCGCAGCAACCCATCGTCGAAGCCATCCAGACTGCCGAAACATTCCGGACCCGGTCTGCGGAGTATTTGGCCAGATATTCCTTGGCTTGAGCTCCCCCTTCGCGGGTGGTCATCAACAGGCGATTGTAACCTGAAGCGATCCGCTGTTCGGTCGTCGCATTCGGCATCAAATCGCCTGCCAGTTGCTCGACCGTAAACTGATTGAACGGTTTATTGCGGTTAAAGGCTTCGATCACATAATCGCGATACATATCGCGATCTTCGTGGTTGTCTCCGTGATATCCGTTGGTGTCTGCGTAACGCACCAGATCCAGCCAGAACATCGCCATGCGTTCGCCATATTCCGGCGAATCCAGCAAGCGATCGACCAATTTTTCGTAAGCATTGGGAGTTTGATCCGTTAAAAACGCATCAACCTGCTCCGGGTTGGGCGGCAGACCTGTGAGATCGAAGTACAAACGGCGAATAAGGATCCGTCGATCTGCCGGAGCCGAAGGGGCCAGTCCATGCTCTTTCAGTTCGGCCAGGACGAACCGATCGATATCGTTTCGCACGAAATTCGGCTGATCAATCTTCGGAATCGGCGATTCTGCCGGGGTGATATAGGCCCAGTGGCCTTTAAATTCAGCGCCCTGCTCAATCCATTTCCGGATGAGTTCAATCTGCTCGGGTGAAACCTTCTTTCCGGTCGAAGCGGGCGGCATTCGCTCTTCGGGTGCCGCCGCGGTCAAACGGGCAATGATTTCGCTTTCCGCCGGCTTTCCCGGCACCAGCGGTTTGGGACCGCTGCCAAGTCCCTGCAGGCCGTCTTTGGTGTCCAGCCGTAACTCGGCTTTGCGTTTGTTGTGGTCAGGGCCATGACAGGCAAAGCAAGTTTCGGACAAAATCGGGCGGATATCCCGATTGAAATCGATCTTCGCGGATGGAGTCTCTGCGCGAACAGCACCGGCCATTCCACAGACGAGTCCCAGCGAGAAAATCCAGCAAAGCGAGCGCATCACGGAAAACCTCATGGCAAATCCAAGTGTCTGATTACCACATTTGTGAACGGATCAAGAACCGTCAACCCGTTGAATCTAACCATTCCCAGCGCATTCGGCCAGTCAATCCCGATATGCAGGTTTGGAGGTCGCCCACGGCTCTAATGCTTCGACTATTCTCAGCCAGCAGTCGTCCGCATATCATTCGGTTTGGCCCGCAGTATCGGGCGCCTGTTCCCATCCATCTCAATCCGGAGTGAATTCGCAGCATGTCCGAGTTCCATGTCGTGGCCAAAGTCGGGGAAATTCCCGCTGGACAAGGCCGCGCCTTCTGTGTTGAAAGCCGTATGATCGCGGTCTACTTCATCGATGGCAAATACACCGCCATCGACGATATTTGTCCGCACATGGGGGCGTCGCTGGTGGATGGGTATCTCGAAGGGGGGGCCGTCTATTGCCCCTGGCACGCCTGGCGATTCAATGTGTGCGACGGGACCTGGATGGACAATCCGCGCGCCAAAATCCGGCAGGACGTGTTTGAAGTGCGTGTCGAAGGGGACGAAATCCAAGTCCGAGTTCCACCCGCCTGATTCAGGAAGAGGATTGTTGAATGTTCACCGGTCTAGTCGAAGGCCAAGCAATCGTGCAAACTGTCATTCCCGAAGGAGCTGCAGTACGACTACTGCTGGAAATGCCCTCGGAATACACCTCTGAAGTCCGGCTGGGGGATAGTATCGCGCTGAATGGATGTTGTTTGACCGTGATTGAATTGGACGGCAATCGCTGCGCGTTTCAGGCGGGAACCGAAACCCTGTCGAAAACCAATCTCGGCACGTTTCTACCAGGCACTCGAGTGAACGTCGAACGAGCCTTGCAGGTTGGCGCCCGACTCGGTGGCCACTATGTTCAAGGT
>JAQGHT010001215.1 GCA_028291565.1 Planctomycetaceae bacterium
AAAGTGGAAGGCATTCTTCCCAAGAGTGAACAGATTCCTGGTGAATCGCACCGTGTCGGTGACCGCGTGCGAGCCATTATTATTGACGTTCGCAAAGTGGGAACCCGGGTCAAGATTGTCTTGTCTCGTGTGCATGCCGACTTGGTGCGCCGGTTGTTTGAACTTGAAATTCCGGAAATCGCGGAACGCATTGTCGAAATTCGGTCGCTGGCCCGCGAAGCGGGTTATCGCTCGAAAGTCGCGGTTTCCTGCATCGATCTGAAAGTCGATTGTGTGGGAGCGTGTGTTGGAATTCGTGGCGCTCGGATCAAGAATATCGTTGAGGAATTGTCCAACGAGCGGATTGATATTGTGCGCTGGAATGATTCGTTGCAGGTGTTGGTGCCCAATGCCCTGCAACCTGCTGAGGTCGAAGATGTTATCCTGTGCCCGATGCTTGGCCGTGTGATCGTTCTGGCTCGTGACGACCAATTGTCGCTGGCGATCGGTAAACGCGGGCAAAACGTTCGGCTGGCGTCTCGATTGGTGGGTTGGGACATTGAAATTATGACTCGAAATGAGTTGGATGAGCAGCTGGAAAATTCAGTTGCCGCATTCTCCTCAATTCCAGGTGTAACGGAAGAACTCGCCGAAAACCTGGTTGCTCAGGGATTTTTCAGCTTTGATGACCTGTCGATTATCGAGCCCGATCAGTTGGGCGAGCTCGGCGGACTGACTGCGGAGCAGTGTGACGACATCATCGCGGTGGCGGACGACGAAGCGTTGAAGTTGGAAAAGCAGAGCGAAGTTGAAAAGCGAGTTAAGCAGCAGCGACAGGAAATGATTGGATCTGATGAGGTCCGAAGAAATAATGATTCGTCGCGGCCATCACGGCCGACTGCGGAGTCTGTGAAGCAAAAGGCGGCTGAAGTAGAACCGCCCAAGGCAGTAGAGCAGCCCATTGAGGAGCAGCCAGTTGAGGAGCAGCCAGTTGAGGAACAGCCAGTTGCGGAAGAAGTCGCAAATCCAGAAGCGGGTGCGGCGGGTTAGGTTCGATTGCAGAGGGGCTGTCGGGGTGGAATTCCAATTCTCTTTTTGGGGAACTTGTATCAAAAATAGTTGAACGGTAGAGCTCTGGGAAACGCGTGACGGATGCTGGAGCGATGGACGTTGGTGGCTGTCGAAGGTCGAAGCCGGGAATGGACAGAAATGTCAGCCCGAATGAGGCCTGAGTTGGTGAACCTGCAGTTCGTCGCGATAAAAAGAACCCGTTGGTTGTCAGGTTGGCAGCGATGACGGGGCTGTGACTCGCGGTGAGTTCACAGTGCGGGGTGATCGATTCCTTTCGTTGGGTATGATGGCACAAACTCATTGGTCACGACCACTGGACTGTTGCCGCGCAAGCCGCGAAGGTTTCTGGGCCCGCTCAATTGTTGGTCTCGGTTAGGTGATTTCGGCGAAATTCGCAACCACTGGTTGTACGCAGACAGCATCCGACGCGAGCAATAGATCGTTCCGACTTCTCACGGAGACTTCGGCTTGCAGAAGATTCGTATCTTCGCTCTGGCAAAAGAGCTCAGTATGGACAGTAAGGACCTCATTGAGGCATGTGCCAAAGTTGGCATCATCCTCAAGAATTCGGCCCTTGCCAGTATTTCGCCAGAGGAGAAAGACAAGGTGCTCGAGTTCCTGAAGGGATCGAGCCCAGTCGCCCAGGCGCCGTCTAAAGCGGTGCCGGTGGTACCCGTGCGCGAAACCCCGAAGCACGTGGATAAGCCTCTGGTCAATATCATGGCGGCTAAGGCTCAAGGACCGCGCCTTGTGCCACGTCAGCAACGTACTGCCGGTGGTCAGTCTGATGACGTGACAACTGGAGCCGTTGCCACGATCGAGGCACCAGCGGACAAGCGTCGTGCCGAGTCAGCAGCTGAGACGATCTCCAAAACTACGGTTGAAGAGACGGTCACTACTACTGCGACGACGACTGCCGCCGCGGTGACTTCAGCTGTCTCTGAATCCACAAGTTCCAGCGTGGATACTGCTGCAGCGGCAGCGACTCCAGCCGCGTCGAGCCCGGAAGTGCCTGTCATTATCGAGTCGACTCCCGCTCCTGCGGTTGAGTTGACTCCAGAAGTGGCCGCACCTTCTGTGGTCGAAGTCGAACCCCAGGTCGAAGTGTCGGCGCCGGAGGTTGAACAAACCGCAGTACAGACCGGACTCGAATCTTCGGAGCCCGATGTGGGCGGCGAAACGATTCCAGCCACGCCTGTTGCGGTTGCTCCTGTGAGTGGAGCCGGCACTGTTGCACCGAGCGTGGCTCGATCGGCTGCTCCCAAGGCCCCGTTGCGTCGAGACGACTATATCGCTCCAGGTGGAGTGCGCCGGCAGCCATTTAATATGGTGCCTCAGGGAACCGTGGACATGTCGAAGGCGGCCAATAAGGCTGTCGACGCAAAGAAGGTCCCGAAATCCCGACCTGGTCCCAATTTGCCAAATTTCGCGGCGATGCCTGAATATAAGCCCGTCGTCGCGCCGCAACCAGTGGCTCAAAAACCCGACATGAAATTGCCGACGGGTGCCACCATCAATGACGTCAAGCCTTTGGAGCAGATGCTCCGGAAGAGTAAGACGGCGGCGGATGCGAAAAAGAAGGGCGACGGGGACGACAAGGCAGTTGTCAAAAAGAGGGGTGTGCTGACCCTTGAAGAAGAGATCGAAGCCGCCGGTAAGGCCAAGGCCAAGTTGGGCGTGAAGCGCGGCGCCGGTTTGGAAGATAGTCGCAAGGCGCGTCAAACCAAACGTGGTGGCGATCTCGATGACGAAGACGAAGGTGGCTACGGCAAGCGGAAGTTGATCCGGCCGAAGCACAAGTCCTTTGTTGCACCAGCCAAGACCAGTTCTGAGATCGAATTACCGATCACGATCCGTAGTTTGTCCGAGTGCATCGGTCGGCCCGCGAAGGATCTCTTGAAGATCCTGTTCATGCGGAATGCCGCTGGAGCCGTCAATATCAACTCGGTAATCGATGAAGACGTCGCTGTCGAATTGGCGTTGGAATGCGGCGTGGATTTGTCGATTCGCCGCGAACGCGATTTGGAGCAGGAATTGTTCCAGGAAGACGAAGAATCGGCGTCGACCGAAGGGTATGTGGCGCGGCCCCCGATCATTACGATCCTGGGACACGTCGATCATGGTAAGACGACCTTACTCGATACGATCCGCGGAGCGAAAGTTGCTGCGGGTGAAGCCGGCGGTATTACTCAGCACATCGCCGCTTATCAAGTCGAGAAGAGCGGTCATAAGTTGACGTTTGTGGATACTCCAGGCCATGCTGCGTTTACCGCAATGCGTGCTCGTGGGGCTGGCGTGACTGATATTATTGTGTTGGTCGTCGCGGCGGACGATGGCGTCATGCCTCAGACGGCGGAAGCTATCAGCCATGCCAAAGCTGCAGGCGTGCCGATCATTGTCGCCTTGAATAAGTGCGATCTGCCCGGTCGGAATGAGCAAAAAGTGCTCCAGGACTTGGCGCGTCACGAAATCATGCCTGCCGAATGGGGCGGTGACGTCGAAGTCGTCCGGACGTCGGGTCTCACTGGGTTGGGCATCGATAACCTGCTTGAGACATTGTTGTTGACGGCTGAACTGCACGAATACAAGTCCAACCCGAATGCTCCAGCTGGTGGCGTGTGTCTTGAAGCATTCCGCGACGAGGGCCGTGGTACGGTCGCCTGGTTGATGGTCCAACGCGGAACATTGAAAATCGGCGATACGGTCGTCTGCGGTGAAGCTGTGGGCCGCATCAGGAATATTTACAACGATCGTGGTGAGGACATCCGAGAAGCCGGTCCGTCAACACCGGTAAAAGTTTCCGGTCTGGACGTTGTTCCTTACCCCGGCGACAAATTCGTTGTGACTGAAGATGGCGAAGCAGCTCGTCAGCTTGCCGATGATCGCCGATCTTCTGAACGAGCAAAGTCACTGGCGGCGAAAGTCCGGCCAATGACGTTGGAAGACGTGCTGGACAAGGTCAAGGGCGGCGGTGTTCGCGACTTGCCGTTGATCATCAAGGCCGATTCTCCTGGTTCGCTGGAAGCTTTGCGGCATGAACTCGGAAAGTTTGATCATCCCGAAGTGCGGGTCACGGTCGTGCATGAAGGCGTGGGTGGCGTTAACGAAAGTGACGTTTACCTGGCTGCCGCGACCAAGTCCGTCATTGTGGCGTTCCACGTGATTCCGGAAGATCGGGCGGAGATTCTGGCGGAGCAGGAAGGCGTCGAGATACGCCAGTACCAGATCATTTACGAAGTCACCGATCACATCAAGCTCGCCCTGGAAGGTTTGCTGAAGCCGTCTCTCCAACAGGTCTCCACTGGTCGAGCCCTGGTGTTGCGAACGTTCTTCATCAGCCGGGTCGGCGGGACGATCGCTGGTTGCCGTGTCTTGAATGGGACTATCGAGCGGTCGAATCGTGTTCGAGTTATCCGCGACCATCGAATTTTGAACGACTACGCGATCGGTTCGTTGAAGCGTGAAAAGGATGACGTCAAGGAAGTTCGTGAAGGTTTCGAATGTGGTATTCGGCTGGAGAACTTCAATGACGTTAAGGAAGGCGATTTGTTTGAAGCCTACCGGATTGAGGAAGTGAAGCGAAAGCTGGAATAACCGGCGAATTTTCGACACTGTACGGGGAATTCCCGCCACCGGGCCTGTTCCGGAGGGGCTCAGACCCATGCACCACTCGTTTCCAAAACATTCTCATTCGCGAACACAACAACACCACTCAGGACGGGAATACAAGTAATACTCGGCATGACTACAAGACGCACAGCTCGCGTGAACCGCGCCATTCAAGAAGCAGTCAGCACGGCGGTGCTGTTTAAAGTGAAAGATCCACGAGTCAAGAACGTAACCGTACTGAGAGCCGAAGCGACAGACGACCTGCGGCAGGCCAAAGTGTATGTTTCGGTCATGGGCGACGAAAAACGCCAGGCCTTGACCATGAATGGTTTAGCCGCAGCGCGAGGCTTTCTACAATCCAAAGTTGCCGATCGACTGCAGACAAAACAAACTCCAATCCTTACATTCGTACTCGACCAGTCCGTGAAGCAGAACGCCGCGGCTCAGGCCGCGTTGTCGCATTTGTTTCCCGTGCCGGAAGCGGGTGAGGACGACAGCGACGAGGAAGAATCGGGAGCTGATGATCTCGATGGTCTGGATTCAGGGTCTCCCGAAGATCTGGAGCTCGATGATGGGTCGGAAGCAGATGACGACTTAGACGATTTCGAAGATGAAGACTTCGAAGACGAAGACTTTGAAACAGAAGATCTCAGTGCGGACGATGGGGCTGGTGCAATTGAGGCAGCGATAGATAAGGACGTTCACGAAACTGTCATTCACTCCCCCGTGGTTGCCGGACAGGCTACGGCAGGTGAGGGTTTGCGGAACGACCTGAACAAGATGGATGTATCAGAACCAGCAGAACCGGAAGAGAATGAGGACCTCCCAAGCCGCTGATTGCCGTATCCTTTGGTCTTGACCGCAGGAAGTCCATTTCAAACCCCGTTGAAGACACGCATTATGGCTGCTGCTCCCCGAATGAAACTCGCAGACAAGCAGGAAATCTATAAGAAAGTTCTATCCAGCTTGAAGAAGCGGTATCCTTCGGTGTCTAAACTGCCGGAGCTGCCTGTTTTGGAGACCATGCTCTTTGCGGTCTGCCTGGAAAACGCCACTGCTGCCGAGGCTGACACCGCTTACAAACGCTTGCTCGCCAACTTTCATGACTTGAACGAAGTCCGTGTCAGTTCGATCGAGGAACTGGAAGCCGTCTTCCACGGAATGAGTACTCCTGACTGGCGTGCGATGCGGATTCGCGGAATTCTGGGGCATGTTTTTGAAGCGACGTATTCATTTGAATTCGATGGCTTGAAACGTAAGACTCTGGAATTGGCCGCTAAACAACTGGCCAAGATCAAAGAGCTAACTCCATTTGTTCGCGATTACACGCTGCATGCGACTCTTGGGGCGCACGTAATTCCGCTGGATGACGCACTATTGCATGCCGTGGAATTTCTTGACCTGCATGCGGAAACGGGTGGTCTCGAGGCTACTGCCGAATCGTTGAAGCCGTTGGTACGCAAAGCCGATGGGACTGAATTCAGCAGCTTGTTGCGAGAACTGGCAACCGATCCCAAACTTCGGCCGACAATTACGGTAATTCGACAGGCGGTCATTGATGGCGCGGTATTGCCATCGCCTCTGATCCGTTTTGAAAAGTTGCTGAAAGGGGAACCAATCAAGTTCGACCCGCCGCCGAAAAAGTCCGTCGAGAAGAAGGAAGCAGAGAAGAGAGAGGTCGAAAGAAAAGACGCGGAAAAGAAGGACGCCGAAAAGAAGGACTTGGAAAAGAAAGAATTAGAAAAGAAAGAACTCGAGAAAAAGGATAAGGGCGGCCTAAAAACGGAGATGTCTAAATCCGAATCCGGCAAGAAAACGGGTGCGACGAAGGTTGAAATTGCAAAGGCCGAGTCTTCCAAGATCGAACCGGCTTCCAAGATTGAAGCTGCTAAGGTCGACCAGTCGAAGGGGAAGTCTGCCGGTAGCAAAGCCGAAGTGGCCAAGACGGTTTCGAAACCGGAATCTTCCAAGCACGAGCTGGTGAAACCTGATGTGGAGGCTGCGAAGCCAGCGGCCAGTAAAGTCCCGGCCGCTTCGGTGAAGCCGGAAAAGAAGCTCGATGCTGCGACTGACAAGGGAATCAAACCCGGGCACGTCAAGCCGACAACCAAGTCCGGCAAGACTGAATCGGTCAAGAATGATGCCGTAAAGAGCCCTGTTGCTTCGCCTGCGAACGTCAAACCGGAACCGGCCAAGGGTAAGCTTCCCGCAACAGCTGCGAAAAAAGAGCCGGCGGCGGTCGCAAAAAAGGAAGAAGCAGCCAAGCCGGTTGTCAGCGGCAAGTCGGCCACAAAAGTGACGGCGTCACCACCTAAATCCAGCTCCAGAGCCACGGCGAAGCCTGCGGATCTCAAATCGAGCAAGAAGCCGGCATCCAAATCTGGGAAATGACGGTTCGCGAAAGCACTGTCGCTGAGTCTCCGATTCAGACTATCAATTCGATGTGGCAGTTGATTAGAATGTTTGCAGAGAATCGCCACGCAGTCGAAGTGACGTCCCGTCGTCAGGCGCTCAACTTCAGTCTATGAACGTTTCGCGATTTGGATCTGTCCCGCATTCGCAAAATACTCCGCGGCGAAATCAAATCGATCGCATTCGGCCGATCGATCGATATCCGCGTCGAAACCGAGTTCAATCAGATTCCGACCGCCGCGACTGTTTCGTAACGCCTGACGGATCTGAGCGAAAGTGCTGCCTGTCGCACGCCACAAAGCGATCGCCAACTGCGTCTCATCATCGGCCGCGTCGCTTCCGCCTTGTGCCTGATAGACGGCGTCTGCAAGCGATCCCGCAAAGAGAACATCTTCTGTCGTAACGTAACCATCCGTGCCGGCGCAAACGAGATGCACTGGCCGATTGTCCTCAAGAAGAGCGTTAATTGTTGCCTGCCGATTCACAAATCCACTGATCAACACACGGCTGGCTTGCAGGCAGGTGGCTAACGCTCTCGTGCCGTTGGTGGTCGTGAACACGAGCGTTTTTCCCGCGAGCAATTCGGCCGTGTATTTCAAAGGCGAATTGTCCAGGTCGAAACCAGGTATTCGCTCACCATGCCGTTCGCCACCCAGCAGCGTGGTTCCCGGAGGCCGAAGCGCAGTCATTTCGCGGGCCTGTTCGACTTCACCACAAGGCAGGACCGACTCGACTCCCGCCGCCAGAGCATGCACGATGCTTGTCGTTGCTCGCAATACATCAATCACGACTGCGACCCGACCGCGCATCGTGGTCGGGTCGGCAAGTTTCGGCAGTAAGTGGACATGCACTTCCATGACAACTGGAGCTCTTTATCGCAGGAAGCCGACATAGAAACTAAACATCTGGTGCACATCGGTCGCTTGCTTGGCGACTGGAAAACCGAGATCCAGGGCAATTGGCAATGGTCCCATCGCGGGGATGGTGATTCTCGCACCCACACCGACGCTGGCTCGAAAATCGCTGAACGAGACTGCGCTTTGTACGGTTCCAAAATCGGAGAAGACGACGCCGCGAAAGGCTTCAGACGCCGTGAACGGGAAAATATACTCCACGCTTCCCAACGCCATCCACTGTCCGCCGATTCCGACTCCATTTTGAAAAGGCGTCACACCGCGGAACTGGAAACCTCGGAAGCTGGAAAAGCCACCCGCGAACAGACGCTCGTAAATTGGCGTATCACTGCCTGTATACGATACCTGACTGCTCAATGCGAGAATATGTCGGCCTTCGCCGTCGGCACGTTGATAGGTGGTGAAGTAACGACGGGCAATTCCATCGAAACGAGGGTAATGGAATTGACCGTAGGCTTGCTCATAACCCGCTTCCAGGTAATGTCCTTCAGTTGCCAGGAAGGCACTGTCACGGGTGTCGTGGATCAGGCCAAACCGGATTGTCGACAATAAGCTGTTCCCCAGGCTTTTTGTTAACAATGGAGGGGGATTGTGCGGGGGATTATACAAATCGACATCTTCGACGCGGAACGCGACGTTCGCCGACGTGTAGTTATCGATTTGCCGGCCGATCCGCACGCTACCGCCCGTTCGATCTTCCGTCCAGCTCTGGAAAATACGCGTGTAAAAGAATCCGCTAACACCGACACTATTGTTCGTGTCCAGGAAATACGGATCGCGCCAGCTGATTGTGTACCGGCTGACTTGAGTGCCCGGCATGGCCTCCAGCCGAAATTGCTGACCGCCGCCGCGGAAGGCAGTACCGTTTAGAATGTCGCGGAAACTGGTGGGAACCCGCAGAATGTCAAAGTTCGATTCATCGATAACGGCGTTGCCCAACAGGCCTGCGTTACTGTTCAGGCCAACACCAAAGCTGATGCGTCCCGTCTGGGTCTCGGTGACTTGCGGTACCAGATCGACCCATCCCGGCGCATCTGGTGCGGGATTCAGGTACGGGTTTCCCGAAGGATTGCCCTGTGATGGGCTGTTGTAGAGCAGATTTCCAGCGGGCGGGCCGTCCAGGCCGGGGCCTTGGGCTCGAATGAGAGTTCCTGTTCGACGTCCCTCTTCCGCCTCTTCTTCCGACATCTC
>JAQGHT010001240.1 GCA_028291565.1 Planctomycetaceae bacterium
CAAATCGATTTGCGGAAGAAGCCGTGGCTCGGCCGGTACATGTTCAGGATATCTTCGCGACCTTGTATCACAACCTCGGCATCGATCTCGCAAGCACAACGATTCCCGACCTGAACGGTCGGCCACAGTATCTGAATGACGTTCAGAAACCAATTCCGGAATTGGTTTGATCAAGGACTGCCTTATAAAAATGCAGACAGGATTTGAGGGAAATTCTTCTTCACCGACGTCTAAATGCCAGTCATCTATTCGCACCTCATACCTTCGAAAAAATGGAATCGCGAAGGACACCTGAGCTGTCAGCGAAATTAGGCGTCTCAATCTTCATGGATCTCAGAATACTGAGATACAAATCTGACATCAACGTCTTGGGCTTTCGCCAATGAGTTCCATGCTTCAGTCCCATGTTGCCTCCCCCTGCCACGAGTGTCGGAAGGTTGAGGGGATTATGAGTCGTACTCGCGCCGCTGCCGTACAGGACAATCGTGTTGTCCAGGACACTGCCTGAAACATCTTTAAATTGCTGCAAGCGATTGAGGAAATAGGCGACCTGTTCGCTGAGGAACAAGTCGTATTTCGCGAAGGCCATTTGCCCTTCTTTGTCTTCCGCGTGCGACAGATTGTGATGCGTTCGCCCCAATCCCAGCTTCAGGGGGAACGTGTCGCTGATGCCCATGCCATCTTCGCGGTTCAGCATGAATGTCACGGACCGAGTAATGTCCGCGTCAAACGCCAGGGCGATCAGATCAAACATGTTGCGGTAGTATTCGCGCGGCTCGCCTTCCGAAGTCGCGTCCAGGTTCAGGTGCGAATAGTCTTGCGTTTTTAAGGGAATCTCAATCCACTTTTCCGAAGCCGTCAGTCGGGATTCGATTTCGTCGAGTGACGTGAGATATTGCTCCATCTTTTCACGATCAGACTGCCCCAGTTGTTTGTTGAGGGTCCGCGAACTCTCCAATACCGCATCCACTAATTTAATGCGTCGCTGCAATTGTTCACGCTGTGCGACGGCTGAGTTCCGATCACCGCGGAACAGACGATCGAAGACTCGGCGCGGATTGTTTTCCGCCGGGATGGGCTTGCCTTCAATGTTATAGGAGATTGTGCCAGTCCGTGACAGGAAACCGACGCCAGCATCTATCGACAGAACCAGCGATGGTTGCCGACAGAACTGCTTCGTGTGCTGAGCGACAATTTGGTCGAGAGCCACGGAATTGAACATACCGGGCTTGGGGTTATGCAATGGAGCACCAGTCAGCCACATATCCGAACACAGGTGCGGATCGGCCTTGGTTCCGTTCGGGTGATGCAAGCCACCTAGAAAACTGATGTGTTCACGAAACGGAGTTAACGGTTCGGTCGATTTTCCAAACTGAAATTCCCGTCCCTCGGTTTTGGGGAACCAGCTCCATTCGTCGATTCCATGTTTCGGATTGGGCAGCGACATTCCATTCGCTGTGTACATGGCACAGAATCGTCGGGGCACTGCCTGTGCGACTTCTTTACCCATGGCTTCCAATAACGGCAACCCCAAGGTCACACCTGCCAAGCCCTTGAGTACTGCCCTTCGATTGAGTTGCAACCTGGATGTCATATTGAGTCCTTCGAACTTGTTTCAGAATTTGCAGTCGCTGTGCAACTGAGCGTCAGGGAGTTCGCCCTACTTCTTCAGGAACAGATCACTCTTTACGATGAACCGGATGAGGTCTTGCATACGGTACTCTGTCGACTTCAACTTTGTCGCCTGTTCGCGCAGGAATAGAGTTTCATTGTAACTCAGGCTGCGTCCCGTTGCGTAACAAGCGAGGTGTTTCAAAGCACTGAACGCGACTTGATCAATTCGGTCTTGCGCCAGATACGCCTTTAGCGCATTCACATTTTTGACTTCTGTCCCATCGGGAAGCTTCGAACTGGTGTCTGCCGGCCGGTCTGATTTCAGCAGTCCGCCCGCGTCAAACGCTTCGAAAGGCAAACCCCACGGGTCGATTCCCGCATGGCACTTGGCACACCCCTTCTGGTTGCGATGCCGTTCCAGCTTCTCTCGCAAGGTTAACTTGGTGCCGTCGTCGTCCTTGAGTTGCGGGACGTTGGGCGGTGGATCGTCAGGTGGTAGTGCCACAATTTTTCGTGCGAGCCACGCGCCGCGTTTGATGGGATTTGATTCTCGTCCGTCCGACAAACCAGCGAGGATCCCAGCCTGAGTCAGAACTCCGCCCAGGTGTTCACTGTCGTGCTTGACGGGAACAAAACGCAGGCCGCTTTCTGTTCGGCTGGCCAGATTATAATAATTGGCAACGACCTCATTCGCGACGATAAAATCCGATTGGATGAGATTGCGGAGCGGCAAATTCTGTTCGATCAAGTACTTCACAAACTCAATCGGCTCTTCACGCAGTTGAGCTTTGGCATCTCGAGTCAACTTGGGATACCGCTGGCCGTCAGTGGCTACGACGTCGAATTTATCGAGACTTAACCACTGCCCGGCGAACTCGCGAATGAATTGGTTGCATCGTGGGTCGCGAATCATCCGCTCGATTTCCGAGTCCAGCGAGTCGTGCAAATGCCGAGTCGCTGCCAGATGCAGTAAGCGTTCATCCGGGGGCGCATTCCACAGGAAGTACGAGAGTTTGGAAGCCAACTCGTAGGGGTCGAGATCTTCCGGTTCCGGCGTGCTGCTGTTTTCGATCAAAAACAGGAATTGAGGTGACGTCAGCACAACCAGCAGCGCGTCCTTGATGCTCTGCCGGAAATCCTGGGCTTCTGCAAAGCGACGTTGCCAGACTTGGAACAGGGTGTCTAATTCGGCGGACGTGACCGGTCGGCGGAACGCGCGAGTGGCAAATGAACCGATGATTTCACGGGCGTAGGCCGCCGGGTCATTGCGCTGGGTGGACTCGATGTACACATTCCGATGTGTCGGCGGAGGCCAGGTGTCATAAAACGGACCTTCAAATTGAACGGATCGAATCAAGAGTCGCGGCATATCGCGGCCATCGGTCGATTCGCTACGAACTCCGATTTCGCGGATCCCAGCCAGGTAGTTCACATTGTTCTTCTCGACATCAGGATTGGGAAAGTCTCTGATGGACCCCTCGAAGACATAGGCTTTCAGATCTGGCGTGGAAACAGATTGCGATGCACCAACCGGCGTCAGTGTACTTCCGCAGTCACGACGTAATCCCAGGTAAACACCGAGTGTCGGCAGACGTTGCTCAAAGATCTTGAACCGCCGGGCCAAATCGGAATCATCTTTCAATGGCGTAAACAGGATTCGCTGCAATCGAGCATTGTTACCATATTTCGCTTGCAATTTCAGTTCACCTGCGGGAAGCCTGACTACGACAAAAGCCGTGCGCTGTTCTGGAAGTTGAGTGCCGTCGCCAACGCTTTCGGCACCCGCCTTGGTTTCCAATAACTGACCGGCGAAATGCCGTTCTCCCAGCGATAACGTCAGCAAACCTTGGGACTTTCCAGGAATGGTGCAGATATCAACTTGATAGATTCCAGCGTCCTTGATCGTCACGCCTTCGCCAAGTTTGGCAGCATCCGCACTAACACTGGAAGTCTCTGCAACGTGAGGTGGTTCCCCCGCGTTGAGGAGCAGTCCGTCGTCGTATTTAGCCGCCGTCACAGTGACCCGAAAATTGCCGTGCTCGGGCAATTCACGAAGCGAAATCTTGAAGTTGGCCATTGGACCATAGGTGTTCGAAACGCCGAAGATTTCCGAACTCGGAATCGACGGACGCAGCACGAGTCCGCTGGGAATGACCTGGTACGCTTCTCCTTTGGGGTATCCCGGACTACCTCGAACGCAGGCGAAGACCGAATGATAGATACTATCGAATTTCTTCCACGCACGGATCGTATCGTTGCCAACATACCCTTCAATGAATTCGAATTTGGTCTGCATCGCAAACGGTTCGAATTCGAACGGCTTTATTGGTTTCGGTTCCGTGACGACGAAATCTGCATTGTTCAGAAGTGCGTTGTTAGCCCCCAGAATCAGTTGGTCTGGACAGGGTTTGGGATTAATCGACGCCCCGAATTCCATCACAAAGTTCTGGATCACGGGTTTGGTTTTCTCGTCGACCAGACACAAATCGAGCGCCTGTTCCGCGATCTCGAAGAAAGCTTCGACCTGGAGTGGTGACAGCACGAGCGCCTGACCGTTATTGGCAAACCCGTCTTTAGAGATGCCATCCGGAGGCAATCCTTCGGTCAGATCTTCATCCAGTTTCAAGAGCGATTTCAGCGTATTCCGATACTGCGGAACGGTCAATCGGCGAACGGATCCATTTTTCTTCCGATCTCGGGTTCGTGCCGCGGTCAGCGTTTGACTGATCCATACGGTGAGCAGTTGACTCTCCGCGGCAGAGGGCTGAGGTTCCTCGGGCGGCGGCATCAGTCCATCATCAATCTGTTTCTGGAACCCTGGCAGTTGGAACAGAATGCGGTCTTCGGGAACTGCCGACAGTTGATCGACACGGACTCCGGATTTCATTTCATCGACATTGTGACAGCGCCAGCAGTACTTCTTGAAGAGGGGTTGAATACGTTCCTGGAAAGCCGTTTCTTCAGCCGACAGGGTCGCTTTGGGCTCAGCCACCGCCCTGCCCTCCTCGGCTTCGACGGGCTTGCCTGACGAACACGCCAGGCAGACGGCAAAAATACCGATCAGTGCGGGCAAGATCAAATACGAAACGGACGGCTTACGGATCATGTTTCCGGGATTTCAGCAAAGTGAACGAATTCGGCAGGCTGCATCAGGAGGGCGACACCGCAAGGACTACTTTAGAGGCTGACAAGGAACCCGGCGAGCGGTGGGTGTCAGCCCACTGGTACTTCAGTATCTTGTCGGCTTCTTTGACCAAAATCGCAAGGTTTCAACCACGCGCCATAAACGACGCGAGTTCCGACGATTTCGGCAAAATAACCCTTGAAGGTATTAGCGAAAGTCCACCACATTGAGGCCCGCATCAGAGGCTCAGAGGGTGTTGTCTCACACAGCCATAATACATCAGAAAGAGTCGATGGAACAAGCCCGGCAGGAGCGGAATGGCCCAAGCCACTGGTGTTATTGATGGGGACAGAACTTGCCACCGAATCGTTTGTTTGGACACCGGCGGCAAGCGTCCAATGGTCCTCATTTTGAACGGTATGGCGCTAGCCACCGGGGTCTTGATCGCGAAAACCCGGCGGCTGGCACCGTCCCGCTCACAGAACCAGCATATCTGATACACGCGTTTTTGCGTTGAATCTCGATTTATGGTACGATTTCCTACATTGACAAGCGGTTGCAATTCATCAGCTTGACGGAAAAAGTCGCAATGGCGACCGTAGCTTCGCCCATGACTGCAGCCGAATTGGAAGCATTAGCGGATGACGGTTACCGGTACGAACTGGTTCGAGGAGAATTGTTGCAAATGTCGCCAGCAGGACACGAGCACAACAACATTGGATACTATCATGCAATGGGCTGACATCTTGAATGACAGATCACTCCAAGATCTGCCTTATAAAATTGAGCTGAACGGCTGGGGGCAGATCGTCATGAGTCCCGCATCGAATCGGCATTCAGGATATCAGGGCCAGATTCTGCGTTTGATCTATCTCCAAATGACTAGTGGAAATGCATTTCCGGAAAGTGCACTGGAAACCACCGACGGAGTGAAAGTTCCAGATGTGGTTTGGATGTCGGATGACTTCTTCGCTCGGCATGCCTATTCCACGCCCTACCCTGAGGCTCCGGAGCTGTGCGTCGAAGTACTTTCTCCGTCGAATCGCCCAGAGGAAATCGCACACAAGATCGCCCTGTTTTTCGAGCAACACGCCCAGGAAGTATGGACCTGCAGTGAATCCGGAATGATCCGGTTCTACGATTCTGATGGTGCGATGCATCGATCGAAACTGTTTCCACAATTTCCAGACCAGATCTGAGCACCAGCTTCGAAGTCGCGCATTTTCGTGACGCAGCTAACATGTCATTTGTCGGGAAATTCGACACCGAGGTCCGATCCCGGCACTCTGAACTTCAGATTGTTTCGAACAGATTATTATCCACGGTTGACGCAGATTTCGGAGATATGAGAACGAACAACAGCTGCTGAATGATCGTTCCTCGAGACAATTCAATGCGGTTACGACTCGTATCAAATAAATCTGCGAAATCTGCGCCATCTGTGGATGATCGCAATTTTGAATGAGCAGTTTCCAAGAATCGCATGTACGATTCCTCAGAGGGCGTTCTATTGTATTTGTAGCGTCGCTCTGCCCTGGGCTTCTGTCTTTTTGCCCAGTACACAAATGAACTATTATAACAAGTGCAGTATTCCTATTCGAAATGACGAGGCGAAGTCCTCTTGTTAGTGACGCTCCCGTCCGTTAAACCGCTCCCAATGCGAGATTTTACGCAGCTGAAGTTCCGAGGCTTCGGGTGGGGTATGGGAACGCCTGAACTCTCACTGTTTATTCTAACAATTTCTGTTCCATAAAAAAACGTTCTGTGTTCCGCACCATTTCCGGATCTTGGCGACGCAAGAACTCCAGGTTTTTCACAGCGCGTCCTGCGGATGCTACTGCTTCTGGTGGGGGCGACTGGACATCCAACGTTTGCTGAGAACAAGCCATGAGAAACCGGATGATTGCCCGCTTGGATGCTGGCTCTGTGAACAGATTTTTGCCATATTGTCGCGTCAATCGATCTTGAATTTCCCAATCCTGCATTCTCGCCAAATCTACAACCACGAGATCGGCGAAATCCTGACGATCCAGGAGCAACCGCATTGAATCCCTCAATCGCGGCATTGGGATTCGGTCAATGTGACAATCCTTGAGAAATCGAATGGCCTGCATCACGGCAAATGTTCTTGAAAAAGAACCGGACCGATCCTGCAGAATTTTAGAATCAATTTCCGCGAGTCCTCTTTCACCATGAACCAAAAGATACCCCGCCAGCAATCCGTCCAGTCCGAGCACGAAGTTTTCATGGTTGAGGTGATCAAAGATCATTTCATGGAGCAGTTTGGCATCGACAGGTTGCCCGCACATGCCCAGCATCACGCCATAGACTCCAAGCCGCCTAGGAGAAGTGTGGGGATTTCGAATCCATTGACGCAACTTCATTCGCGGGAATTCGGGCGTCAAATCGATCAGGTCGGTGTAATTCGCCACAGTGAATTCATTCTCGGCGTCCAAATCCGCAAGAAAGTCGGTTGACTCAAGGTAAGGCAAAAAATAGCGCAGTCGTTTTTCGGGACTCGACTCATGTTCCTTAATACGATCAAGATACCCTTGTCGACAATTCGAAAACGGGAGCATCGTCCACCATTCGAACCCGGTTCCCTTTGTTTGGCCCAGTAGGAAAACGGATTCGCCGGTCAGGAAAGTCGCTGCGTAGTCAAGTTGCACAATCTGATCGGCGTAAACGAAATCAAGAGGACCTTTTAGAACTCGACGAACCACCAAGGTCGATGTTCCGGCGGACTTGGGGTCTATTGGTTTCACAGCACAAACGAACTCAGCGAGTACGACGAGATCCGAACTCTGGATTTGTTCTGAGAATGCATCGACTCTTCCGAGAAAGCACTGCGAACAAACCGGACGAGGCGTCGCCAGGCTGAATAATATTCCAAAGGCAATCAGCAATGCCCAAGACTTTACGATCCGCTTTGAACAGCCGATCAGGTAGTCAGACATCATCGAACTTCCGTATCAGGCGGTACGCCGATTCGCCTGCTGTTCGGCTGCCGGTTTCGAAAAATGCGAGAGACTTGCAGTCGCCGCGACAAATCCATAGCAGGAATCAGTCTCCAGGCGTTCTGACAAGCCCGCTCCTTGAGCATATTCCCAACGTGGCCCACCAACAAGTCCAATTCAGCGATTTATCAACACATGCACTTCGAGAAACGCCGTCAGCGATTCTTCTAGCCAATCTCGTCAGAAATTGGGGCAGTTCGCTCTGTTGTCGATGCTTCCAAGGTTTGGCAGCCACGGCGACATGGAAATCAGCGTCCTGTAAATCTCTCACGGCGTAGCACTTCGAGGCAGTATCGATTCGCGGCGGCCGCACGTCCTACCATGTGCCGAATTTCATTTGAATTTGTGATCCACGGGGACTTGAAATCCATTGGCGAGCCGATTGTTCATGTTGGCCACTCCAACGACGCTCATCAATTCGCCAAACATGGTGTCAGTCATGCCTTTGTTGACTGCCGCCGCTCGGTGCGAAGCGATACAGTATTCGCAACCATTGCTGACGCTGACCGCAAGATAGATCAGTTCACGTACCAGCGGGTCCAATTCACCGGGGCCACCCATGACCTCTTTGAGTGTTTCCCAAGTCCGTTTCAGAGTTGGCGGATGGTTGGCGATGGCCTTCCAAAAGTTATTGATTTCATTCGTTTTGCGAGTGGCTCGGATGTCATCAAAGACTTCTCGTACCAGCCCTGTGCTGTGTTCATATTCGACAAGTGGTTGAATGGGAGAACTCCTGTTGCGAAATACTATTGAATCCCGAGTCAGCGATCGACAAAGTATCGCACACTCCCGGCAATCATCCAAGGATCATCCGACAAATGTGAATCCCTGGGGGACCACAGTCGCCAGACTCTGCGAGCGACACGGCGCCAGAGCGAACGCCGGCATCACCGCTGTTCGCACTTCTGATGCTGACTTCGGACTTCACTCCCGTTTCAGCTCCTGGTTGTTGTGGAACGAGGTCCGGAAGGACCGACATTGTTGGCTTAATGGGCGCCACAGCACCTGATTCCGCATCTTGAAGGCGGAATTCGTTTCGACTTCGCTCGAGTAGCTCTTCAAGGGAAAGACCTTCGTAGCCACAAAAGGGCCGGGATGGCGG
>JAQGHT010001249.1 GCA_028291565.1 Planctomycetaceae bacterium
GTTGCGTCACTGTATCATAGGCTGACGTTTCGGAATTGGTGCTGCCGCTGACGTATTCCACATTTTTATGGATCCAATCCGCGATTGTCGTCACCTTTTCGAAGGTGTTGGCAATTTCTCCAAAATAATCCCAGGCCAGACGGCTCAGGCGATCTGATTGACAATAGCGGCTGGGGAATAAATACGGAATCGCAGCATGGTCCATTTTGGAGACCGGCGTTCCGTCAATCTCAGCCGCTTTGAAAAGCTGGTATTCACAGTCCACCGTTCCGGTATACGAAATCGACAGGTGTTTGACCTTGCCGGTGGCGAGTCGCAGGAAGCGATTGTCAGTACCCGGGATGGTGAATTCCTCGACGCTCACCTGCGGATGAATCTGCAGTTTTTCGTCGATCACTGTTTGGGATTCGTTACGCTGCGGGTAGATATTCAGGATCAAAGTCGAGGGAAAAGCGATCTCGTATTCGATCTGGCAAGCAACTTCAAAACGCGGCATATATCACTGGTTTCTGTGGGATGGCTCGCGACTGACGCTCGCCGCGAAGTCAATTGCTGAATTGCCCGCAAATTCACTTTAACGGGATGTTCAAGACCCAACCAGGTGCGGCCAGCATTGTCGTAGCATAAGCCTCTGGCTTGTGCGGAATGGGACTAATGGGACCTATGAGAGATATAAGTCCCATTAGTCCCGTTCAATCTCCGCAAGAGGCGCTGGCAATAAACGGGGGTGGGTCGTCGCTTGGCGATCAAAGACGTCAAATTCTCATTTGCAGACAATTCCGCTACAGTGAGACGCGTCTTCTCGTTTATCCAACCACCCGGAAGAGACCATGAAATCTGCCGCACCCAGTCTTCTGCTACTCATGTTTGGGCTCATTCTGGGCGCTGCATCCACAATTAGCAGAGCGGCCGAAAAGCCGACTGAACCTCCAGCTCTCCAGTCGAAATCGGTCACCATTCAACGCGATGAATGGGGAGTTGCCCACGTTCATGGCAAGACCCACGCGGATGCGTTCTTTGGAATGGGGTATGCCCAGGCAGAAGACTATTTCTGGCAGTTGGAAGAGACTTGCATCCAGTCCCTGGGACGCTATGCCGAAGTGACCGGAGAAACGGGGATCTCTGGGGATATTCTGAACCGCAGTTTCGAAATCGTCCGTCGTTCCCAGGCCGATTTCCAGCAGCTAAAACCTGAACATCAAGCGATGGCGACAGCGTACACCGACGGCATCAACCGTTACCTGGCGACACATCCCGAAACGAAGCCGCGACTCGTAGTGCAGTTCGAGCCGTGGCATGTATTGGCCATGGATCGGCACATGCTGCTCGATTTCCTGTATCGCCGGTCACACGTGGCGCGACCCCGTGATCGCCGGGCCGACGAGATTGCCCAGCTGAAAAAGGGTGGCGTGCCACCAGCGGGGGTTTCTGACAGCTTGGATCTGGCACCACAGCCCTTATCGGGGTTTGCCGCGGATGTCGAGTCGGCGATCGGGTCCAATGCCTGGGCGATTTCCGGATCCAGGACCGCTTCCGGATCGGCCATGCTGTTCATCAATCCGCATCAACCCTGGTACGGCATGGGCCAGTTCCATGAAGCGCATCTCCGGAGCGATGAGGGTCTGAATTTCACGGGTGCCAGCTTTTTTGGGAATCCCTTCCCTACGATTGGACACAATGAGTTTCTCGGCTGGACTTATACCGTCAACAATCCCGATATTTCCGACACCTGGCGCGTGACGTTTGATGACCGTGCCCGCCCGCTGCATTACCGCTTTGATGGCGGCTATCGCGAAGCTGTTCAGTGGTCGGAAACCCTCAAGGTCAAGCACGACGGAACATGGATTGAACGTCAAATCACCTTTCGAAAGACTCACCAGGGCCCGATCATGGGCCGCGGAACGGACGGGACATTGCTGGCGGTGCAGGTGGCCGGCTTATTCGATCTGAACCGAGCTACCCAGGCATGGGGCATGGTCTTGGCCAGGAACTACAACGAATGGCGGGCGGCAATCAGCCACTGCGCGATTCCGATGTTCAATGTCGTCTATGCGGATCGCGCCGGCAACATTTTTTATGCCTACAACGGCGCAATTCCCGTTCGGGATCCGGCGTTTAACTGGAGTCAGCCTGTTGACGGAAGCGACGCGCGGACAGATTGGAAAGGGATGCATACTTTTGATCAATTACCCCAAGTCTTCAATCCCAAGAGCGGCTATGTCCAAAGCTGCAATTCGTCGCCCTATACCACAACGGACAGCGTCGCCGACAATCCACGACGCGACCGTTTTCCCAGTTACATGTTGGAAGATCATGATGTCGACATGCGGCGTGCCAAGATGTCGCGGTTGTTGTTGGGAAAAGTGACCGGCCTGACGTTGGATCAACTACAAAAACTGGCTTATGACACGACCCTGTACTGGCCGCTCACGGAAATTCCAAAACTTCGCGAGGATTTTGCTCAATTACAAAAGACGAACCCTCCCTTGGCCGCCGAGGTCGCTCCCTATTTCGCTCACTTGCAGGATTGGGACTGCAAATCCAGTTTGGATTCGACTCAGACGACCTTGTGTCTCGCCTGGTATGAAGAGTTGTACGGATTTGGTTACCCGGCCGAAACGTTGAAGCCCGAGTATGCCGCAGATCGGCTGAGCTGGTTTTCCGCGCTGGCGACGGCGGGGAAGAAGCTGAGCGGATTGTATGGAGACTGGAAATACCCCTGGGGCAAGGCGCATCGTCTGCAGCGCGTGCCCGATCAACCCGATGTACAGCAGGCCGGAGTGCGCTTGAGTGGCTTAGATCGCAGTCTCCCGATGGCCGGAGCTCCAGGTCCGCTGGGGATCATTCACACCGTTTATTCAACACCTGAGATTCTGATCATCCGGCCGCAGCGATTCGCCGTCGTGGGAGCCTCGTACATGTCTGTCGTCGAGTTTGCGGCGTCCGTTCGCAGTTTGAGTGTCATGCCCTTCGGAGCCAGCGGGCGACGCAGGTCGCCTCATTTCTTCGACCAGGCCCAATTGTATGCGACGAACCAGTTCAAATCCGCATGGTTTTCCCTTGAGGAAGTTACGAATCACGCGAAGTCGACGATTGTCTTGAGCCGTTAGAGTGGAATCCGGTCAGGCAGCGGCGCGGGATAAGCGGCCTGATCCCGTTGGTGCGTTCAATTCGCCGGCTGAGACTTCGAGGCTGTGGATTTCTCCTGCCCACTCTGCAGATCGAAGCAGGCGATTTCCTCGGCATTTCGCACATAGAGATGTCCATGGGCCACCACGGGGTGATTCCAGGTCTTGCCCGTGACGGCTTGAAACCGACCGAGCTCTTCGTGCTTCTCGGGATTCGCAGCAACTTGAACGGCTTCGCCACTTTCCGAAATGATCACGAGTAATGGCTGATCTGCTAACAACAGGACCTGGCCATTTCCGTAACGACCCTGTTTCCATTTTCGTGTTCCCGATTGCAGATCGACGCAACAGAAAATCTTGCCGTCAAACCCATAAATCGAACCCTCGTGCACCACAAAATCATTGAAGAACGGCTTCAAGTCCCGAGATGTCCACCTGGAAGCAGCCTGCCAGCCTTGAGCATTCCGCGAGAGATCCAACATGGTCGTACCGGTGTCAGGGCTGAACGAGACTAACAAAGCATCTTTTCCGACAGGTTGCGGCTGCAACGAGGGTTGATTGTTGTCACCGGTCGCTTCGAATTTCCAGATGCTGGAACCGGATTGAGGATCCACCGAAGTCAATGTTTTATCGGCCGGGAACAGGATTTGTTGCTGCTTGCCGAAGGACATCAGTTGGGGCGAAGCATAGCTGTTCTGACCCGCGGCGGCTGACCATTTCAATTTCCCCGTTCCTGCATCATATGCCAATAAACTGCGTCCACTGTCTCCTCCGGCAAATACGACGACCAGACCATCGACAACCAGCGGCGACCCCGAAAATCCCCACATCGGAACGGTCGCTTTCGAGTCCGTTTTGATATCGCGGGACCACTTCATTTTACCAGTGATTGCGTCCAGACAATTCAGCAGTCCTGACGGTCCCAAGGCGTAGATCAAACCTTCGGAAAACGTGGGTGTGGCTCGCGGTCCGACCCCGCCCAGATTCTCCGCAAAGCGGTTGGCATCCAGATGTGCCCAAATCTCTTGACCGGTCGCCGTATCCAGACAGACCACCGCCTCCGATTCGCCTCGTTGGTCTTGGGTAAAGAGTCTCTGGCCAACAATGACGACCGATGACCAGCCAGGCCCCACGGGTTGCCGCCAGACCTGCTTGGGGGGCGACTGATTCCAATTTGTCGCAATACTGATTCCGTGCGCGGCGCCATCGCGTTGTGGACCTCGAAACTCCAGCCAATCACCCGGTTCGGCAACCAGTCGGGCATTGGATTTGACGGGCGGCAACAAATCCGTGTCGGGTTTGGCTGCCGTTTTGGTCGCGAGGAATCGGTCTTCGCTGGAAGGACTGAATCGCCAGCGGAAAACCGGCTGTCCGTCGCCACTTAAGCCTTCCATTCGCACTGTCGGGACGGCTCCCCAAATCAAAATCAATGCGACGAGCAAACCTGCCTGACGCATTCGAGGAGACTTGTTCCGCGTCAACACGAGCCAGATCGTTCCCACGGTCAGCAATGCGGGAACGGCCAGCATCAAGACTGCCGGAAGCACCACGGTGGTGTGAGATAACACTGCGGACAACACGGCCCCGGCAATCGTTACTCCGAAGATCAGAAATCGTTCGCTCAAGCTCACTTGGCGATTGATGAGCCACCAGATGGTGAACAACAGCGACGTCAGGGCCAGCAGCCCCAGCCGGATCAAAAACTGGGTGAAGGTCGCGATCTCAATGAGCGCCAGCACCGTGAATCCGATCCAATACAACGCAACCAGCGCAACCGTCGGCCACACCCAAAGAGGTCTTGTTGTTGGCTTCGGATTCTGATCTGCTGAATTCACGATCGTGGCATTGCCCGGAATTGCTTCGCTTGACATAGTGACTGATCGCCTCGTGAATAAGTTGCAAAGGAATTTCATTGTACTGATAGTATATCGAAAATGTCTGATTGTCAAGATGACTCAAAATGCCCGCGTCCGTACCGGCTGGGGCAACGTCAGGTGAGTGCTGATGAAAAGCGAGCCCGTATCGTTTCGGCTGCGCGCGACTTGCTCTCGTCAATTCGAGAAGTCTCGGGTTTTACAATGGATTCGGTAGCCCGCCAGGCCGGAGTCGCCCGCATGACGGTCTACCACCAGTTCGGATCAAAAAGAGGTCTTCTGGAAGCGGTTTTTGATGAACTGGGTCGCACGGGGCTTGTGGACCGATTACGAGCGGCATTTGAGTTGCCCATTGCGCGGGATGCGTTGGCCGCATTCATTGGGGCCTTTGGCAGCTTCTGGACCGCCAATCGCCTCGTCATTCGCCGTATTCGTGGTCTTGCCGTATTGGACCCGGATTTCGAGGACGGGGTTCGTGCGCGTGAGGAACGGCGACGGAAGGGGCTGTACGTCGTCTTAGGACGTCTGACGAAAGAACTTGGAATCCCGGAAGTCCGAGACCTCGACGAAGCGGTGCAAATCGTCCATACCCTGACCAGTTTCGAGACCTTTGATGCACTCGCTGGACTGAATCGCAGTCCCGATGACATTACGCCACTCATTCAAAAGATGGTTAACGGGATACTGAAATTGTAGAAGCAGGGACTGAGACTCGGCGGGTCAGGAGACTCGTGGCAAGGGACCAATTAGAACGTATGAACTCGAAGTGAACATCTCCGAAGGGCGAGGTTCCCACCGAGCCGCTGCTTCTTGCGGTAATCGATCACAGCAGCGATTCGGCGGGCGTCACTCGGCCGGATGGTGTCATAGACGTGGAATGACGATTTTCTTTTCGGGGACCGCGTTTTGTTCCGGCTTCGCCGTTGCGGCATCTGGCTTCACTGCGGCGTCTGTTCCATCGAGCGGGATATCACGCAGCTTGAAGGGAAGTTGCACGGTCTTTCCGGACTTTTGGATCAAGCTGATATTCAATGCACCGAGCTTCACGGCATCGGGCCGAGCCTCGAATTTCAGCGTCGTCTGGATCGTCCGATCCTTGATTGGGGACGTCGGTGTTCCTGAGAAGACGCCACCTTGTCCCCCATTGCCGCCGAATCCGCTCAAGCCTGTTCCACCGGCGCCTCCGTTCCCGCCCTGACCGTTACCGTTCGTGCCGAATTCGAATGTTCCCCCTCCGAATTTGAAGACGCGAGTCGAACCACCGGCGCCTCCCGCTCCTCCACCGCCGCCACCTCCTCCTCCCCCACCACCCCCGCCGCCGCCCCCAGCTCCTCCTTGCCCACCGTTGCCTCCTTGGCCACCGTTACCACCGGCAACGCCAAAACCGGGGCCGAAACCGCCAAAGAATCCGTCGCCACCTGCAATACCAGGAGCTCCACCCGCACCCCCTTGCGGTGCTTCGTTGATAAACGTGAACTGAGAGTCTCGACCTATGGCCGTGACCGTGTTACCCGTCGCATCCAGTAATTCGGCCTGGAGTTCTGGGCGTTGAACCGGCTTGGCCAGCGGAATGGTACCTGGATTGGATGTCGCCGTCGGTGCGGGCGGCAGAGTGTAGCTGACGTCAATCTCGATCCCTTTCGGATCCCGTCGGACCGCGAGCAGGGACACTGCATACCCGTCGCCCTTGCGAGTCATCCCTTTCTTGAGTTTCGAGTTGAGATCTTTCTCATTGAACTTGAACTCAGAATTCTTCCCTTCCGTCACGAGCAGCTCGCCGTTGAGTTCCGAAATCGCGTTGGCCTGGCCTTCAATCGGTAGCGGATCATTGATTGCGAGGAACAGCCGCTCTTCGCCGTCAATCACGAGCGTTTTGGCGTGCCGCAGTTGCCAGGCCATAGGAGCCGGCAGTTCGGGATTTTTCAGGATTCGGTCGAGATCGTCGATCCCATTCGCTTTCGATGAGAGGTGAACGAGGGATTTGCGTCGTGGCGAGGCCGGTCCTTCGATTTTCAAGTCGAGCACAAATTGGGGGTGTTGCACAAGGCCTCCGGACCCACCCCCTGAGCCGCCTCCGGCACCTCCACCGCCCCCTCCGCCTCCACCACCACCACCGGCTTTGCCGTTTCCGCCCGCACCACCAAACGCGAAGGGGAAGAAGCCATTCATTTCTGGTGCCGCTGGTTGAACTTGGTCCGCTGCTCCAATGCCAAACGGTTGATTTGCGCCGACGATCCCCACATCCGTGGGTTTCAACCGGCGTGCACGCAGGACCGAGATTTCATAGTCCCCGACCTTCACGCTTGGCATTGGAAGAGGTTCGTACTTCACGGTTTCGACAGACGACGTCGCGGACGACACCGGGCTTTCCGTTTCGCCTGGCTTGGGCTCAAGCACTGCGACGAGTCGTCGTGGTGCTGGCGAAATCGATTTCGGATTGAATTCGATCTTGCTGATGGGATTTGAAAGGAGCTGATTTTCAGCCTGTTGCGGAACTGCAGCGACCGGCGTTTCGGCAACTACGGACTTTGGCAGGGCGATCTCATTCGTTGCGATGACATTCTGTTTCGATTGGGGCTCAGGTTTTGGTGGAGTCGCCAACACCTGCTGCACGGCCAATGTCGAACTGACCAGTAGAGTTGCCGCTGTCAGAGAAAAGATTGTTGCCAACTTGAGTTTCAACAGACTCATGGTTGCGAGGGACTGCTCGGCGAGTTGGATTGCCTGCAGGCTCGCGGTCCCGGCTGGAATTGACTGACCCGCGAGAAACTTCGGAGCCGCCAGAACGGTACCAACCAGTAAAGAGGGGGACGCTGCAGACACGGCCTTTTGTGAAAATGCCATGCCGAGCAGGGCGACGGACAACACCAGCCCGCGCTTCTTCAGACGTGACTGCAGCAAGTCGCGAGCTCGGGTCAACCGGCCTTTGAGAGTTGAGAGACTCCACCCGAGAATTACCGCGGCTTCGTCGCGAGCCCGTCCCTCGAAGTAGCACAAGGCCAGCGGCGCTCGCAGTTCATCGGGCAAACTCGCCATTTCTTCGTCCAGAATGCGGCGCAATTCCGCCAAACTTTCCGCATCAAGTCCCGCAGGGGCACGCTGAACCGGCTCGCCGTCGACTGCAGCGATTGCCCCCTCTTGCTCCAACGCCGTCTTTTCCGTTTCCAGGCGGCGTTTTTGCGAGCGGCGCAAATTCGATGCGGTACGATACGCCACTCCGTACAGCCAACTCGTCACGGACTCCCGCTTGGAAATGGCGGCCGCTTTACGGGCAAGGATCAGAAACACTGCCTGGCACGCATCTTCGGCGTCGTGCCGATGTCGCAGCACGCGTTGGCAGACGCCCAAAACCATCTCGGCGTGCCGCTCGACGATCTTCTGAAACGCGGTCGTGTCGCGCTGTTGAATGAACTGCGTGATCAGTTCGACATCCTGCGGCAGGGGCGTACCGTTTGAGTCTTCAGCCGCTGCCTGCATCGTTTCGCGATCTTCAATGGTTGCCATGATTTCACCCGCCACAATTGACAAACAGACAAGAGCTTGCAGACACGATTTTGTGATCCTCTATCAGAATAGTGTCCGCCAAATTTGGGTTCGAAACAAGAAACCAGCAAAAATGATGGGAATTGTAAAAATCGTTTGCCCGAGTTCTCGGCGGACTCAGAATCCGGGGACCACATACGCCAATGCGTGCGTGGCTCCCTGCTGCAATGCCTTCTGGGCCCACGCTTCGGAAGCATGCGCCAGGCAATCCAGGATCGCCCGGCCCCGGACGGCTTGCAGGCGATGCCGCAGGAGTTCCAGGGCGGTTTCGGTCTTGGGGCTGATAGCAAGTAATGCGCGTCCCGCTGGTTTAAACTGCGATGGTCCAAGCTGTTTGGCCACATCATCCGTTAACGCCAGATAATCGCGGCAAACCTGTTCGGCTTCTAATCCTGGATTTCGTGCCAACGCGGGAAAGATCACCATTTTGACACGAAAATCTGTCCAAGCCCGGGGATTCTTGTAAAGCGGATTGACCACGGGTTCCAAAGCGCGATCATCGCGCCACAGGGCGAAGCGGGCGACTTCTGCCGCCTGGGGTGCATGCAGCAGAATGAGCGTCCGGAGCGCTAGAGCTCCATCCAGCCCGTGGAACTGCCAATCCTTGTGCAGACTGCGCTGACGAACTCGAGACTCTAACGCGGCAAAAACTTCGGGGGATGTGGCCTTGATCGATAAGAGCTGATCGCAGGCCCGGGCTCGAGCGAGAATTCGTTGACCGGAGCTCAGTCGCTCTGCATCGGTTTGTCCCACCTGATCCCAATCGGAATTGTCACGTAGCACTGCCAGCAGGTCCGCCTCTTTGGGAACTGCAGACGGTTGATCATTCACACGCAGAGTTCGTGGTGCCACCGGTTGAGTAGAGACTCGCCCCAGCTTCCTGCCCAGGGCCAGAATTGCACCACGAGGATCATCCACAATGACACCCTCGCCAGGCTGTTGCAGCACCTTGGCGATGGACTCGGGAAAGACCTCGCCATGATCGAGATACAAGCCCCCTTTGTAGCGGCAGAGACTGACACGCGGATTCTTCACAATCGCCGCACCAAGTTCCGCAGAGCAGGAAATCACGTGCTCCCAGAGATCCATCTGGTCGAGTAGCTTAGCGATTGCCAGGTCCAGGTTGGGTCGTTTGATGTCCAGATGCATCAGTCCCGCATATTGCCGATGCAGTTCGAAGACTTCAGCCAGGGTTGGAATGCGGCACTGTTCGCCGAATCGTCCGGGAGCCCGAAAGCGAAACTGCTGCAGTTCCGCCCAGGTCACGTCACTCACATCTCCGTAGGCCTCGAGTAACTGGTCGAGCATGTCATCATGGAAACAGACGAGCATGCCGTCCCTGGTCATTCGAATGTCAATTTCATTTCCATCGGCGCCGAGTTCGAACGTCGCCCGATAGGCTTCCAGAGTGTTTTCGTGGGCAAATTCAGATGCTCCGCGATGGCAAATGATATGTGTCTGTTTCTTTCGAGCGGCGACTCGATTGTGGCGCTCCGTCGCTTCCGTCGTTTCAGGAGCCAATGCAACGACAACCGAGGTAGTGTTTCTGGTATTGCGAAGCACAGGATCCAGTAATTTGAATCGCTCCACATTTTCGGTCTGGTCTCGCTGAGTTGACGCGCTATCCAGCGGAAAATGGAACAACCTGGGCGGCGCAGCGTGAATGGGGGTGATCCCAACAAGCAAAACGATAAAATAAGAGATGATTTTTAGCGGCATTTGAAAGGCCTTTTAGACTCGTGTGTGAATTTCTAATAGTATCACAACGTACTGGGATGTGCTCTCAATGCCTGTTGCAGCCGGAACGCACTCGCGTGCTGTTCCGGCTGATTAAGCCCGTAAATTTTGCCAGACCCATGAACGCTCTTCACAGCTCGATGATTGGCAGATGTCATGCACAAACTGATACAATATATCGTTCAGAGAAGTCAATCGCCCCTGTTCTGCAGGCTCGTGGTATTCGGAT
Organism: Planctomycetaceae bacterium; assembly: GCA_028291565.1. Classification (GTDB taxonomy): domain Bacteria; phylum Planctomycetota; class Planctomycetia; order Planctomycetales; family Planctomycetaceae; genus JAKFVC01. Next base: position 10,512 of record JAQGHT010001249.1, read on the forward strand.
TCGCGATCCTCGTGCTGGTCTGGTCTGATTGCTGTGTGACTCCGGAATTATCTCAACAGACAATTGTTGCTGCCGATAATCCCGCTTCGCCTGTGAAGGCCACAATTTATGCTCCCGATCCGTCGCACCTATGGAATCGGCTCCATGCTGCGTTGTTCATTCGAACGGCCTCGGACGGAAAGATCTACGGCGAAGACGACATCGATCCGATACTTTGGGCACCTTCCAAGTTTCTCCTGGCCGGCGAACACCATCAACGCGTGCTGAAGCTGCTCGATGAGTTTCTTGACAAGGACGGCAACACGTTGATTCAGGAGCCGCTCAAACGAGCGATCCTGCAACACGATCTGTGGGCCATCTTCGATTGGACGGCGAATCCGGATTCCGTTTTTCAAGACGAGCCGCTGCTGCCGCAACGGCGCGCGCTCCAGCTACGTCTGGCACGAATGATCTACGAATTGGCGTTGTCTTCGGATCAAATTCGAAAGTTGCCGGACAACTACGCCATGGCGATTGCCGCTCAGGCATTTTCGTCCAAACCAAACCTCGATCAACCTGGAGCACCGTACTTACCGACAGATCTGTTCGACCCTCATGGTTCCTGGGTGCTGCTTGGAGAACACATGCAGTCGGCCGCTCCGACTCACCTTCGTTTTGTGAATGGACGGTCCGCCTTTTTCGTGTTCATGCAGCTACCCGAAGGGCGCCAGGCAACAAATGATTACTTGAAGCTGTTGACATCCTTTCCCAATCCTGTGCTCCCGCATTCCGCGAGCGATTTCGCCAGACTTAATCCAGATCTCCCGCAGTTTCCAGTCGGGACCCACGTTGCTTTAGCGCGAACCATGCTGCTGATCGACAAGCAAGGGAACATCGTGCCGACAAAATTACTCGAAGCGGTGCAGTTCCGAGTGTTTCGTGATATCGCGAAGGCTCAAGAGTCCATTCAAGAGTTTCGTTTGCGGCGCCACGAATTGTTTTCAGCGACGGCTGGAGGATTACACGCAGTCGGGCCGACTGATGCGGAATTTCGCTTGTTTGTGGCCCATCCGCACGATGTCTTTGAAAATGAGCCAGCCGATCGGAAACCAGAGCTGATCATGAAAACTTGCGTCAGCTGCCATCGGACCTCCTCACAGCCCGGAATTCTCTCTGTGCATGCGTTTACACGCTCCTTTTCTTACGATCATCGTCCGGCGCCACTGTTGCGAGAATATGATCGAGGTCAACAGGAAGGTGCGGCGATAAGCTGGAAGCGAAACCAGTACAGCTGGGGATTGTTGCATGGACTGAACGCCGTGAAATGGGACAAGTGAACCGATCGCACGTAGCATAAGCCTCTGGCTTGTGCGTCAATGTCTGCGATAGGACGTAAATGACTGATCGGACCGATCAGTCCGATCCAATGTCACCAAAATTGTGTTGGAAAACGCGCAAGCCAGCGGCTTATGCTATGCTGTTGGGAATGGATTTCGTTCTTTGAATCCTTGCTGATGCCAATAGGGATAGGCTCGGATCGTTTGACTCGCGGCATCGAGCTTCGCGACTTGTTCGGGCGTCAGGTTCCAACCGACTGCTCCGAGGTTCTGCCGCAATTGTTCTTCGTTGCGTGCTCCGACAATGATCGACGAGACACTTGGGCGCTGCAATAACCAGTTGAGCGCAATTTGCGGCACGGTCTTGCCGGTTTCCTGGGCCACAGCGTCGAGGGCATCCACAACTTGATAGAGAAACTCGTCGGCAACAGGTGGTCCAATATCGACATTCAGCTGGTTGTTGAGACGACTGGTTGTAGGCTTGGGTTGTCCCCGTCGCAGTTTGCCCGTCAGCCGGCCCCAGCCGAGCGGACTCCAGATCACCGCGCCCACTTTCTGATCGAGAGCCAACGGCATCAGTTCCCATTCATAGTCACGACCGACAAGCGAATAATAGGCTTGATGTGCCACATATCGAGCCAGGCCATAGCGTTCCGAGACCGCCA
>JAQGHT010001252.1 GCA_028291565.1 Planctomycetaceae bacterium
CTGCGCTGATTCAACGTATGGGCCGCTGCAACCGGGTTCCCTCTCCGCGCGATTCGGCGGGTGACGTCTTGATCTATTGTCCTGATGACGGCAGTGAACTGCCTTATGACCGGCGGTCGCTCGAAAGTGCGAAGGTGTTTGTAGATCGTTTGAGAATTCTGGCCAGTGAAGAACAATCAGGTCGGGTAAACCAGGCGCAGCTAGAGGCCGCGCTTGAAGATCTTGCAGGCGACGTTCCGGTCCCGAGACGTTGCCAATTCCTCGAAAGCGGCCCCTATGCGGACAGTGACGAAGACACTTTGCGAGATCTCGACGAATTCACAATTCCAGGCGTGTTGTTAAGCGACTGCGATGAGTTCGTAAGGCTTAAGACGAGCGGCCAAGCACCCGACGGACTAATCCTCCCTGTCCCGAAAAAACACGCTCTTCCGCAAGTCGACCCGAGATTGCCGAAGTACCTCTGCGTCGCACCTGACGAACGTTACCACGACTTATTAGGTTTCTTCGACAAGCCCCTAATGAACAATGACGATTTGAGGAGGTATTAGCATGGCCAAGAAAACCGTGTTGGCGGAAAGCAAGCCCAATATGAATACCGTCACCGAGATGGTCGAGATCACTTACGATCTATTTGACCTGCCGACGGCGCAGCATAAGGCGGGATTAGCTGGACTCGTACTTCAAATACAATCAATGAACGACAGGCGACTGCCGAAGGACTCGATCCCCGAAGTGGTTGGCGAGGTCGGCACGACGACCGTCACTTTCCGTTTCACGGAAAAATCAGTAAACGGACTGATGGACGACTTCTATGACGCAAGACTTGTAAAAGTCGAAGTGAAATCCAAATGGCCTGGTGAACCACCTCTCGAGGAGAAACTCATTGATGAGAAGGATGACGACACGGGCCAGGTGAAGAAAGTGAAAAGGTTTGTCTATGAAGTTGTGCAGCCTCGCGGCCATTTTCTGGAACAACATCTCTCCGACGGTGACGGGCTATGGCTCAAGCTTTGGCGTGATATGTTGTGGAATGTCCCGCGTAGCAAGCCAACGACTCGCGGTCCCTATAATTCTCGAGCGGATAGCAAACCTTGTTCTGAAAGCGCGGCGACTTGGAAAGACCTTGTCGCATTTGACACCGCCCGTCGCAAAGGGCTTTTCAAGACCGACTCCATCTCGAGCGCTCTGCTGCTTGGTGCCCAGGCCCTTAACGCGGAATCAGTTTCGTTTGAAGGTCGTGTGGAGCAAACTTTGCTGTTGCATTTCTGGCCGCTCACCGTGTTAATTTTCGTGCCGCAGGTGATTGAAAATGATGGCGGAAACGATTTCGTCGGCTACTCGCTGGCAATCCCGGAAGTGTCAGACCTCGATAACTTCTGCCGCGACTATTCGAGCCTATTGGGTCGATTACCAAAAGAGCCGCGCGGCTATCGGCCGCTCGGAGCAGTGATTGATTTGCCCGAGCAATCTGCACTCGAATTTCTTCAGCATTTGGGCGGATTGGCCGATTTTCAAGCGAAACAAGGTGCTTCGAGAAAGGTCGCGGCGTCAGTCAGTTCGATTGAGTACCTACACCTCGTCAAGCTCGGTAATAACGTGAAGTCGCAATCGGCAGGTCGCATCGCACCGAGTCGCGAGCTGATGTCGCGGTACTTTGACATCATGCGGCGAGGAATGTATCGCAATCCGCTATTCCGCTCCGGCTTGTTGCGGTCGCTGCTTGATTCGGTTCGCGAGCCGACACCTTGGTATGCCAGCTTTAGCGATCTCTTTCAAACACGCCCTTGGCCCTTATTCGTTTGCTGTGACAAAACGCCTCGCAACCTGCCTTGGTTTGCAAACGACGCAGCTGCTCAATTTGACAGTATCGCCGATGACTTTAAACAATCGCTCGAAGCATTCCAGTCTCAACAACGTACTTCTCTGGAGAATCGCCTCATGACCGACGATGCCGTAACGCCCAACGACGACAAGCCAAAACCACAGCTCGAAACGCTGATCTATGGCCTCGTGCGCACCTATGTTAATCGCAAGACTGAGGATCGCAGCAAACTCAAGTGGGACGACATCGCAAAGCGTCCCAGATTGAAAGACGACAAGACAGGCCGTGAGCGGCTCGATATCCCAAAGGACTACAGCGATGCCCGCGAAAAGGTTGTTTCAGACGTATTCCTGGCAATGCGGTCGCGCCGAGAGCAGGATTTCGTGGATTATTTTACGGCCACAATTTGCTCAGTAGGGCAGTACCTCCCGCCTGATGACTTTCCGACTGTCGCCCTCGCCCTGATTCGAGAACCCGAAACTGTGAAGACGATCACTCTTCTCGCCCTTTCGGCGAACTCCTGACGCCAAGGGCAACTGAATTGAAACGCACGAAATACAAAACCATTTAAAACTTAATATCCACATCCGCACTCGACAAGGACCAAGTTCATGAACCTTTTTGCCACAGTTCTGACATACTCAGCTCCGACCGCCAATTATCGAGGCGAAAGCGAACTGAATCGTACGGTTATTCAAAAAGTGACAGACGGCCGCTTCGATTATCCTATCATTTCACCTGAAGCGATGCGAAATGCACTGAGGGAGATTCTTGCTGGTTATGGCTTGTCCTGTAACCGTTCACGTCTGCATGACGAAGAACAACTGGCAGTAACATTCGCTGACTACCCGAATCCTGACGCGTATGTTGACGACTTTTTCTTCGGCTACTTAATTGCGGCAAGCGCCAAGGACCGGAAGAAAATTCGAGACGAAGTAAAACGCGACGATTTCACCTTCAAACGTGACTCTGTGTTGCGAATGAATCTGGCGAAAGGGCTTGAGCCCTACCGGCACAGTACCGTCTTCACGCAGTCTCCATTGGCAGCCGAAGGAAGCAAGTACAAGAACGCGGATACGTCAGCGCTCCTGCATCGTGAAACCGCCGTCACTGCGTTCCAGTACCCTTTTGCATTAAACCTCAATGACTGCCAGCAAAAACCAGATTGGACACGCAGCCTGCTCAAGGCAATTGGCGAACTCAATGATGTTGCGGGAAATCATGCTCGCAGTTACTTCGAAATGGCACCGGCCAGCATTGTCGTTCGACTGACAGAATCACTCGTCGCAGGCTATGAAACTTACGGCTTCAAGAAGCCGAAGGACCGCGAGTCGTATTCGTTCCCCGAAGTCATTGAAGGCCTCTTACAAGACCCACCGGACTACATCGGCGAGGAGTTCTATCTCGGTGGACGACTTGTCAAAGAGATGGATGCAGCAACGCTGGCCAAGCTGAAGGCTCAGGGAGTGACGCTCGACCGCGATCCACGACGTCTGCTGGATATAGTCGCCGAAAAGGCGTTTGCCTAATGGGATTTGTTCACGACTTTTCCTGCAAGGCAGACGCTTGCGTCGCCGCTCTTCCGCGTAATTACGCGGAAGAGCGGTGGCATGAAACCCGAAGACTCAGGTTTTAACCGTCCTGCTCGAAAAAAGCCGTACCCACTTTGGAGCCGTTTGAAGTGAGGCACTGAGTTTCCAAACTTCAATCAAGGAGAATCTTATGCTCTGCCTTTATCTGCAAGCTCCATACGCTGCTTGCCGAACCTTTACCGCAGGTTGGTACCGACCAACCGCCACTTTTTTAACTCCATCCGCTGCGTATGGACTGTTGCTCAATGTCGCTGGAATTGAGTCGCGGCTTTATGAACACGATCCAGATCATGATGGATCGGCGCCCGCAACACTCATGCGTTCGAACCTACCTGCTCTGCGCATCGCATTGGGCGTTCGTGATTCTGGATCGCTGGCCGCATCACTACCGACGGTTCAATCGATTTATCAACAACTTCACAATTATCCAGTTGGCGCGTCTGGGATGCCAGCCGAGCTTACGAAGGGAACAAAGAACAATATCACCCCCGTACGTCGCGAATTGCTCTGCAATTTGCGTTGCTACATCTGCCTTGATGGCAATGACGTTTTCGAAGACCGCATCCTTCGAGGCTTGAATGGTGAATTCAATGAGTCGCGTTATGGCATTCCTTTTCTAGGTGACAATCAGTTCTTGTTAGACCGCTTGGAAATCGTAGAAGCTGAGCGGCGCCATAGTGTTTATTGGTTTGAAACTGTGACCGAATCGAGTGAACCCCCACCTCGGCCGCATACAACGCGACTGACCGTCTCGATCAACCGTGCGGATATGTCCCGAACAGTGTCGCATCTTTATGCACCGAACCCGATATCGGAAGTCGACGTCCCATCAAACGCGTGGATAGAAGTAGGTCGTACATAAGTGTTCTACGAGTGTAAATGTACCAGTTGCTACAAATAATTCTATACCGTGATACATGGGCATTTAGACAAATGACCATACGGCAACTTGTCGGTTTCCTATCGTGGGATTTTTCAAAGCGCCAGCTTTTTTTCTACGGAGTAGTCATGTTTTGTGAATTTCCACACGACACGATGCAAGGAGTGCGCTTTCACTCATTCCTTTCGGAGGTCGCATGGACACCAATCTTACCACCTTAACTTCAACTGATCTGGAAATTCTCGATCCGCACGAGGTCGCGACCAGTCCCATGATGTCATCCGCAGCACAGCAGTCCGAAAAGGCTGCTGTGCTGACGACTCTCCCGAACGGCGAGGATGTGTTTCGGTCTGAAAGCGAAAAACTGAACACCGAAGCACCCACACCAATCATTCCCGCTGCTGAAGAAGAACTCCCCCTGCGGGTCATGTCATTGCATGCATTGCTCTATTGCGAGCGCTTGTTCTATCTTGAAGAAGTCGAAGAGATTCGTATGGCCGACGCCGCCGTTTATGCTGGGCGGCGGCTGCATGATGATCTTCAGCCGCTCGATGATGAATCGCCCGAGACTCGCCGGTGTGATGTTGCAAGTGATCGCTGGGGATTGTTGGGCGTCGTCGATGCCGTTCGCCGGCGAGACGGACATTGGGTCGCTTATGAGCACAAGCGCGGACGCTGCCGCCGGGACGACAAGAACCAATCGCAGGCCTGGCCCAGTGATCGCATTCAGGCGATTGCTTATGCCGTATTGCTTGAGGAATCCCTGGCGGAAGCCGTTCCGCAGGCGCGGATTCGCTACCATGCCGACAATGTCACGGTCTTTCTCGTGATTGACCAGGCTGCCCGAGACGATCTGGCTGCGGCCATTACTCGAGCCCGTGAATTGCGTCGAACGACCTTGCGGCCTCCCGTTACGCCCATTGAAGCCCTCTGCAAGCGGTGTTCACTGGCACCGGTCTGCCTTCCCGAAGAAGAACGGCTTGTCGAGGCCGAAGAGACTCGAGTTGCTCCGACGCTGTTCCCTTCCAACCGGGAACGCACCACATTGCATGTTGTCTCGTCGAAATCTTACATCTCCCGCAGTGGCGATCGCTTGACCGTGACGACGGAAGGTGAAAAGCAGACCGTTCCGATTCAGGACATTGACTCGGTCGTGATTCATGGATTTGGACAGATGACGACACAGGCAATTCATCTCTGTGCGTATCATGGAATTAGCGTGCAGTGGATGACAGCCGGCGGCAAGTTCAGCGCCGGAACCACTTCGTCCCCGGGACGAGTCCAGCATCTATGGAGTTTTGCTCCGACAATCAGGGTGTCTGGAACTGTTATCGAATGCAAACAATCCGCAACAATCATGGACTGTCCCGTGGCCGATTGGTGCGAACGGCTGAACATTGCTAAGCGATTGCCGGCCAAAGACTAATGAGGATTCGTTTCACTAATAGGCGTATGACCAAGTCGAAAATTGCAAGAAATGAAAGGAAAACCAGTTGTTTGAGGCCGACACCAAAACGAATCCAAGGAGTAATTTCTACGTCGTTCAAACAAAAATGAAAGGTCCATGAAAATGCCCCTTGTAACTCCATATGCACTTTCAAGTTACAGCGGGTGCGGTAAACGGTCCTGAGATGCCGAAAGGCGTTGAGCACATGGCCCAGGTGGACTGATCTTTCGATAACGAAATAGTAAACGGTCCTGAGATGCCGAAAGGCGTTGAGCACTACCGAATCAAGATGCCCGCGACCGGCGTCATGGAGTAAACGGTCCTGAGATGCCGAAAGGCGTTGAGCACATGTCAGGCCCGCGGAATAAGGCTGCCCCGTGCTCGTAAACGGTCCTGAGATGCCGAAAGGCGTTGAGCACTTGACATAGGTGTCTGGATCGGCTTCGCTCCTGGAATTGGTAAACGGTCCTGAGATGCCGAAAGGCGTTGAGCACAAACGGGATAGCGTGGTCCATGAGAAAACACTGGTTGTAAACGGTCCTGAGATGCCGAAAGGCGTTGAGCACTTGGTTGGAGATAAAGAGCCCGGCGCCGAAGTCTAGTAAACGGTCCTGAGATGCCGAAAGGCGTTGAGCACTGAGAACCATTCCAGAACCGGGCCGCGATGATCATGTGG
>JAQGHT010001256.1 GCA_028291565.1 Planctomycetaceae bacterium
GATGCGGTGTCATCCAGACTCATAGCAGGACGGACTTGTTCCTGATATCATTCTGTGACGCGAGTTCCTTCGCGCCGTCAGAATCCTGACTCCAGAGGAGACCAAATCATGCCATTACCGACAAAAACGCTCCGTGAAGCCGCCGCAGAGCTAGGGATTCCCGAACAAGAGATTCGGGCCATGATCGATCTGAACAAGATTCGTGCAGTCTTCAAAAAGGGAACGTTTCATATCGCACCCGACGAAATGGGAAAGATCAAGCGACAACGCAAGACGTTGCCTGATTCCGCGGTCAAGTCGGTCCCGGCAGCTCCCGTGACTCCGCCGAAACCAACGCCACCGCGACCTGGTATCCCGCCCACCCCGAGAAAAGCTGGGCCCTGATCACGGGATCTGCTTATTGCTCTGCAGACGAATCGGCATCAATCACGGGAAGAACACCGCCATGAAGTTCATTTGCACCTTTCTGGTTCTGCTATCCGCCAGCGTTCAACTTCTTGGCGACGACACACCGCAATACCGCGATCTGTTCAACGGCAAGGATCTGACAGGTTGGGTCGATGTCAACACGTCCAAAGACACCTGGAGTGTCCGCGACGGGTTGCTGGTTTGCAAAGGGCTGCCGATTGGCGTCATGCGGAGCGAAAAGCAATACGAGAATTTCCTGCTACACATTGAATGGCGACACATGCAGGCCGGTGGGAATTCCGGTGTATTCGTCTGGAGCGAAGGAGCAGTTCCAGCAGGTCGACAACTTCCCAAAGGAATGGAAGTTCAGATGCTGGAACTCGATTGGGTGAATCTGAACAAAGAGAAGGATGGAACGCCTCGGCCGATTGCCTATGTGCACGGCGAGCTGTTTGGTGCCAACGGTCTGGATACGACTCCTGATAACCCGCGAGGCACACGCAGCAAATCGATCGAGAATCGCTGCAAGGGCAAGGGCGAATGGAACGTCTATGACGTGGTTTGCGTCGATGGCGTTGTGAAACTGTCCGTCAACGGAAAGTTCGTCAATGGAGTCAGCAAAGCCTCAGTGAAGAAGGGCTATCTTTGTCTAGAATCCGAAGGGGCCGAGATCCATTTCCGCAACATTCGGATCATGGAATTGCCACCGGGGATCACGACTTCCGAACAAACAGCGCCCGATGTCACGAAGAGCGAGAAATAACAAATTGAATGCGGTGCGGCTGTAGGACAGGTTTTCAACCTGTCCGTGCACCGAAAACGGACAGGTTGAAAACCTGTCCTACAGCCGCATTATTTCGACATCAGGCCAGCAACTTCTGCACGACTTTTCCACTCACGTCTGTCAGGCGGAAATCCCGGCCCTGGAAGCGGTAAGTCAGCTTTTCGTGATTGATGCCCAGTAAATGCATCATCGTCGCCTGGAAGTCGTGGACATGCACGCCGTCTTCGACAATGTTGTATCCGAAATCGTCGGTCTTCCCGATCGTGATGCCCCCCTTGATCCCTCCGCCTGCCATCCAGATGGAATAGCATCGGGGATGATGGTCGCGGCCATAGCTGCCGTTGGCCAATGGACCTTGATTGTAAGTCGTCCGGCCGAATTCCCCACCCCAGACAATCAACGTGTCGTTCAGCATCCCACGTTCTTTCAAGTCCTGCACCAGAGCCGCGGAGGCCCGATCGGTTTGACCGGCCGCCGTTCGCATCCGGTTGGGCAAGTCGCCGTGATGATCCCAGTCTCGGTGGTACAGCTGAACAAACCGCACTCCACGCTCAACCAGCCGCCGAGCCAGCAGGCAGTTATTCGCAAATGATGATTGCCCCGGTTGCGCCCCGTATTTTTCCAGCACGCCTTTGGGCTCGGTGGACAGGTTCATCAGTTCCGGGACACTCATTTGCATCCGATATGCCAGCTCGAACGAATTGATTCGCGTTTGAATCTCCGGATCGGCCAGCGAATCATATTTGAGTTGATTGAGTTCATTCACTCCGTCGATCAGCGTTTTGCGAGTCTGTCCATCAATTCCAGGAGGATTCGATAAGTACAAGACGGGATCGCCCTGCGAACGGAATTGGACGCCCTGATACTTACTGGGTAAAAAGCCATTGCTCCAATAGCGGGAAACCACCGGCTGTCCGCCGCCGCCGGAAAGCAACACGATGAATTCGGGTAAGTTCTTGTTTTCACTCCCCAAGCCATAGGACAGCCACGAACCAATGGTCGGTCGCCCGACAACTCCGCTGCCTGTCTGGATAAAATTGACCGCCGGATCGTGGTTGATCGGTTCGGTGTGCATTGAGCGAACGATGGCGATATCGTCCGCGATCTTGCCGATGTGCGGCAACACCTCGCTCAATTCCTGACCCGACTGACCATGCTTGATGAATTTGAATTGCGAGGCGGCCACCAGAAACTGGCCCTGATTCCGCGTCATCAACGTCACCCGCTGCATACCGCGCACGGTGGGCGGTAAGTCTTTCCCGTGCATTTCCGCGAGATTGGGTTTGGGATCATACAGGTCCAGATGCGAGGGACCGCCGGACATGAACAGATAGATTACGCGTTTCGCTTTGGGGGCGAAGTGAGGAATCGAAGCATCCCCCGGCGCCGCGAAAGCACCTGGTTGCAACAGCGACGCCAACGCCGCACTTCCCAGTCCAGCCGAGGTCCGCGTCAAGAAACTGCGGCGGGTCTGTGCGTCGTTCAGTTCAGTCGATTGATTTGACATCGATGAGTTCCTGTGTCCTGTTTTCGCGCACCAATTGAGTGAGAAAAGTTGGGATTAATCGCCCTTTGGTGGGAATTCGACAAAGTAGTGCAGAGGCCGTGGACCCACCGGTGCGAACCCGGTAGCGTGCCAATCCGGACCCCTTCGCCCGGCAGCCTTAGGACCGGCGAAGTAATTGCTGTCAGGTAGTTTAATTGTCATAGTGCAGTCGCTATTTATCGCAAATTAACCACGGATTACACGGATTACACAGATAGAACATTTGCAGTCCCTGGCGAATGTGCATTTTTACGTCGCTCATTTGAATTCATCCGTGTAATCTGTGTGATCCGTGGTTCAATAACGAATTGTCAATAGTTCGGACAGTAATTATTTCCTCGGTCCTTACCGCACGTTTCTATTCTCGACTATTCGCGTGTGATCGTCTCATCCAGGTTGAGTACGACGTTCCCTAAAGCGGTCCAAGCTGCCAGTTCCGCCACCGGCAGTTGACTTGGCCGAGCCGCGCTGCCGTTGCTGACTAATGCGACAGCCGAAGCATTGTCGGCCTGATATTTCGTCAATTGCGCCGTGTAAATCTTCTGTAAGACTTGTAATTCCTTTTCGCGTGGCGGTCGTGAAACACAGGTTCGAAACGCGAATGATAATTTCTGCGGCACAGTCTCTCCACCTTCCTGCATGATCCGTTGGCCGAAGACGCGTGCTGCTTCCACGAACACAGGATCATTCAGTGTCACTAACGCTTGAAGTGGAGTATTTGTTCGAGGCCGGTCGACCATGCAGAATTCGCGGGTGGGAGCATCGAAGACTTGAAACGACGGATAAAACGTCGTCCTGCGCCAGAATGTGTATAAGCCACGGCGGTACAGATCAGCGCCGGTACTCTGTTGCCACTTCCAGCGACCTTTGTCGGCATAATAGTCAGCTGGCTGATAGGGATAGACACTCTTGCCACCCAGTTCACGATTCAATAAGCCGCTGATTGACAAGGCATTGTCGCGAATCGATTCGGCAGACAGTCGAAACCGTGGTCCATGCGCCAGAAGCCGATTGAATGGATCACTTTCCACAATCTGACCGCTCGGATTTGAGGTTTGCCGATAAGTCGCAGAAGTCACCATCAAGCGAATGCAGGCTTTGATGTTCCAGGCAGATGAGGCAGCATTGGACGTAGCACCCGGAGACGCATCTGCCGGCTGCGAGGGGCTCATGAATTCAACCGCCAGCCAATCGAGAAGTTCCGGGTGAGATGGAAACTCGCCCTGCGAGCCAAAATCCTCCAGGGTCTTCACAATTCCCGTGCCGAAGAGCTGTTTCCAATACCGATTGACCGTCACGCGGGCCGTTAATGGGTTTTCCTGATCGATTAACCAGGAAGCCAGCGCCAGTCGGGTTGCTGGTTTGTCTGTTGGAAGTGGCGGCAGAATCGCGGGCACGTTTGGCGTGACAGCTTCACCGGGCGTTTGATAGTTTCCTCGCATCAGCACAAATGCGCCACGCGGCTTGGCCATTTCGGACATGACCATCGTCGTTGTGACCGCATTCGTGGTCTTCGTCTCCAACGCCTTCAACTCGTCAAGCTGCTTATTGAGTGGATCAAATGTCTCGCGAACTTTCGAATAGACGTAGCGCACAAAATAGTTGCGCAGGTCCAGTTTCTGGGCCTCGGTGCGTTTGTCTGCCGCGATCTTCAGGATCTCTGGAATCGGTGCCGGAAGTTTTGACGGTGGATTGGGAGGTCCAAGCTCAAACTTCTCCCAGGCGGTCTGTGACTCTTCAGGGAGAGGTGCCTGGGCCGTTTTTGAGACAAGTCCTGACTTATCCCAGTAGACTTTGCCGTCGACCTGGGTGAATGCCATGCCGTTCACAATAGTGCCTGGCGTGAGGCCGATGGATTTGGCTTCGACTTCCAATCGCACCCAACCGGCGACTGTGGGCAACGGACCCATTGGCAGGCGGCTCGGAGTCGTGTTGGCGCCCCACGTGACCAGATCTTGGCCCCAGTAGGCCCGATGTTCCCAGGAACCATCATTGAACTGCAACATGATCGTCTTCGGCGGATCTTTGGGATCGATGAAAACGTAAGCGAACAGCTTATCGCCTTCTCCGATCCGCAGACCTGGAGTGGCGGCCGTGAAGTAATGCTGACTCAGCCCCTTGGCCGTCCGTGAGTGCGACACCTTTCGATTGAAGACTTGAAACGCGGGTTGTTCACCCCATTGCCACGACTTTTCCGCTTCGTTGCCTTGCGGAGCCGCACCAATCGGTAAAGCATCATCGACCCAAACGTAATCCCGCGATTGTGGCAAATCGGGGACTGCTTTGAGATCCGGCGCGTCGGGTTCCAGTTTGACCGCCAGCAGTTCTTTTTGCAGCCGGGCCTCCAGTTCCGTCATTTGAGTGCGCGTCTGCTGCAAGGTCGCTGTCTGTTCTGCGGTCGGGAAAGACAAGAGCGGTGGCAGCGCGACATCGTGGCCCTGGGCGCCGCGTTCACCCTCGACGCTGTTGAAGAAGGCAAACAGGGAATAGAAGTCCTTTTGCGATACGGGGTCGTACTTGTGATCGTGACATTCGGCACACCCGATGGTCATTCCCAGGTACGTCGTCGCCATGGTGCTGGTCCGGTCAACAGCATATTTCACCAGGTATTCGTCGGGATCAGCGCCGCCCTCTTCGTTGTAAGTCACATTGCGACTGAATCCGGTGGCGGTCCGTTGTTCCGGCGTGGCGTCGGGCAGCAGATCGCCCGCAATCTGGGCGATGCTGAACTCATTGAATGGCAAGTTCTTGTTGAACGAATTGACGACCCACTCGCGATATTTCCAGATGGATCGGTCGCTGTCATTCTCGTAGCCATTGGTATCGCCATAGCGTGACAGATCGAGCCATTCCTGAGCCATCCGCTCACCAAAGTGGGGCGAGCCGAGTAGCCGGTCGACGACTTTTTCATAAGCGTCCGGGCTGGTGTCATTGACGAATTGATCGACATCCTGAATCGTGGGCGGCAAGCCTGTCAGGTCAAGCGACAGGCGTCGGATGAGAGTCACCCGGTCGGCTTCAGCAGCGGGTTTTGCGCCCGCCTGTTCCAGTCGTTTGAGGACAAAATAATCTATGCCGTTACGAGGCCAGTCTCGATTTTGGACAACGGGAAACTCTGGTCGCTTTGGTTTGACATAGGACCAGTGCAAATTGTAGTCGGCCCCCTTTTGAATCCACTGCTGCAATAGTTCAATTTCCTGGGGACTGAGTTTCTTGTTGGTTTCCGGTGGCGGCATGATCTCAGTGGCGACATGAGACGTGATCCTGGCGATCAGCTTACTTTCCGCCGGCTTGCCTGGGACAATTGCGATTTCTCCCGAGGTGGCTGGCATGAGCGCCGCTTCTCGCAGATCCAGCCGCAAGCCACCTTTCCGAGCCTTTTCATCCGGACCATGACATTTGAAGCAATAGTTCGAAAGGATCGGTCGAATGTGACGGCTATAGTCCAACTTAGGCAACTCGGCGGGCCTGGGTGTGGTCGCGTCTGACGCAGTCACGACGGTACACAAACAACCCCACGCAAGTATCGCACAGACTAAAACCAACATGCGTCGAGCTCTATAGGCCATTGCAAGGTGAGTACGTTCACCGCAACAGACTCGATTATACGCGTCGCTTCGCGATCGATTGACGATATCCATTTCAAATAGGCCCTCTGCAACCGGTCCCAATTGTGCTATCACTCGACGCAAAAAGGCTTCTCATTCCACCTTGGCGCCTACCAACTCAGCCTGCCTGGAATACTCACTGGCGACTTCTGCAGCGGAAAGCGCACGTCGCAAGATCCGAACTTCATCCATCTGGCCGTTATACTTTTGCGTTTTGCTGAGATTGTAGTGGCCAAGTTCCAACGGATAGCCTGCCGCCGAACCAATTCCACCATCCAACCGTGGCTTTTCTGAGCTCGGTTTGCCATTCACATAAACGGTCAAGTTTTTCTGATCGGGGTTGAAAATCGCAACGACCTGAGACCATTCGCCAACTTTCAGGGCCGTTTTCGCTGCGAGCGTGTCCCAGGCATCATCCTTGGCCGTTCGCGTTTCGAAGTTTGGCGTGCCATTCGATCCCAAATACAGATTCCATCCATGCTTCGAGACCAGGTAATGATTCCCCGTGAAGGCAGTTGGACGCACCCAGACGGAGATCGTCAGAGCGGAATTGATCCGCAACAGTTCACCGTTCCCACAGTTGGCGCAGGACTTCACTCCGTCAAACATTAGCCTTCCTTGAGTCCCTTCGTGCATCAACAAGGCGTCAACGACTTGACCGTGATTCCGGCCGGCTGAATCGACGATCTGTTTCGAACCATCTGCTTCACGGTCGAAACTGTAGTGCAGTGCGAGGTCGCCAG